>JAATFJ010000295.1 GCA_015655255.1 Actinomycetales bacterium
AAGTCCTCGGCAGATCCGATGTCGTTGATCGCGACCTGCTTGGTGGCCGGGGCGGTCGTTGCGGTAGTCATGTAGTGGGTTGTCCTTGTTGAATGGATACTCGGGCCCCTCCTCGGCGTCCGAACCGGACGTGCTCCGCGGGATGGGGCGAATGGGTGGGGATGTTCTGCCATGAGGGCACGCGTCAGCACGCCACGAATGACACTTCAGAATACCAGACTGAAGGCGCCCCGCACAGCCCGAAGAGAAGACCGCTTCCCTGTGGATAACATCGACGCGCGACGCGACGAACGGTTACCGTGAGCGTGTGACTCCCCCGAGAACGTCGATGCGCCGTGTCGGTGCCTGCGTCGCACTGCTCCTGTGCGCAGCGGCTTTGGCCGCCTGCGCCCCCGAGCCCGCACCGACCCCCACGTCGACGGCGGCCTTCGCGACAGAAGAAGGGGTCTTCGCCGCGGCGGAGGAGACGTATCGCGCGTATACCGATGCGCTGAACGATGTGGATCTTTCGGATCCCCCGACGTTTGAAGCTATTTTCGAAAAAGCGACGGGAGACTTTGAGGCCTCAGACAGAAAGGTCTTTTCTGAGATGTACGCGGATGAGCTGACACTCACCGGCGACGCGAAGGTTATTTCGTTCACCCCGAAGAACTACTCAGACGAAGAAGGATCACTGACCGCTCTTGTGTGCTTGGACGTCAGCGCAACCGATGTCACCGATACGCTGGGCAACTCGCAAGTTGCCGACGACAGGCCAGATAGATATCCGCTGGAGATTCACTTCGAAGTTGGCCCCGAAGCCGTTCTAATCGCCTCATCGGAACAGGTCGTTGATCCATCATGCGGCTCTTGACGATCCTGCTTCTGAGCAGCTCACTGGCATCCAATCTCGGTGGCGTCGGCAGTGAACTCGGCTGCGCCGGCGGAAATGCACTCATCGGTGGTTGCAGCGTCACCAACTCCGGCTCCTCCATCAGCGTGGGCGGCGAGCAGACGTCACCGGGGTCTCCCGGAACGACGTCCCCGCAGACGGCGCCGATATCCGGCGGCGGGTCCGCGGGCGGTGCACCGGATGCCTCCCACGCGACCGAGGATGACGCGAACGCCATCGATTGCTCCTGGTCGAGCTCCCAGGGATGCCCGCGTGTCCTGCACCCGGAGATCCCCTACGGTCCCGCCGAGGAGGAGGAACCCCCTGAGCCCGCGGAGGACGAGCCCGCCCTGCCGACGATCACGATCGCCGATCTCGTGACGTTCGCTCCGCCGGGAGCGCTCGTCGTCGGCGAGCCGGACAACGTGGGTGTCGCGGACCTCCCGGCGAACTTCGTCGGCACGGCGGAGACCTCCCAGACGGCGGCGACGCTCTTCGGCTTCCCCCTGTCGATCCGCTTCTCCCCTGTCTCGTTCACCTTCGACTATGGGGACGGCACCACACAGGAGTCCGCATCGGGCGGTGCAACCTGGGCAGCCCTCGGCCAGGCGCAGCTCACCCCCACAACGACGAGTCACGTATACGCGGAACGCGGCACCTACCTCGCGCGCGTCGACGTGCACTACGCGGCGGAGATCGACCTCGGCGGCGGCTGGTTCCCTGTGCAGGGCGTCGTCACGGCAGCGGGTGCCGCGCAGGAGTTCCGGGTGTTCGAGGCTCACACGGCGCTCGTCGCGCATACATGCGGGGAACGCCCGGATGCGGTCGGCTGCTGAGGCCACCGCACTGATCCGTGGCAGGATCGCACCGTGACCGATGAACGCCCCGCCGCACGGCTCCTCCTGCTCGACACCGCCGGCCTCTACTACCGTTCCTTCTTCGGCGTGCCCGAGAGCATCGTCGCGCCCGACGGCACGGTCGTCAATGCCCTGCGCGGCGTCCTCGACGCTCTCTCCCGCCTCCTCACCCTCTCCCCCGGTCCTGTGCGCATAGTCGCGTGCTGGGACGACGACTGGCGCCCCGCGTGGCGCGTCGCGCTTCTGCCGAGTTATAAGGCGCATCGCGTCATCGAGGAGCGCAACGACGCCCCCGACATTGAGGAGACCCCGGAGGCGCTCATCGCGCAGCTCCCCCTCATCCGAGAGGCGCTCGGTCTGCTCGGCATCCCGATCCTCGGCGCCGCGGGATACGAGGCCGACGACATCATTGGTGCGCTGAGCGCGCAGGCTGACGGTCCCGTGGACATCGTCACGAGCGACCGCGACCTCTTCCAGCTCGTGGACGACGAGCGCGATGTGCGCGTCTTGTATACGGCGCGGGGCATGAACAACCTCGAGATCGTCACCGATGAGGTCATCGTCCGCAAGTACGGGGTCCACGCCTCTCAGTACGCCGACTTCGCGACACTGCGCGGCGACCCCTCCGACGGGCTGCCCGGCGTCCGTGGCGTCGGCGACAAGACCGCCGCGAGCCTCATAGGAACGCATGGTGGGCTCGCAGAGATCCGCGCGGCCGCCCGTCGCGGGGAGGGCATGTCCCCCGCCGTGCGCACGCGCATCCTCGACGCGGCGGGGTATCTCGACGCGGCACCCGCTGTCGTACGGGTCGCCACTGATCTTCCCGTACGCGCCGAGGAGAAACCCCTCGTCTCGCTGACGCCCGAGGCCCGCGAGGCGGCCCTCGCCTTCGCCGTGCGCTGGGGCGTGCGCTCGGCGATGGAGCGCGCCATCGACGCGCGGGGGCGCTGAGCCGGCACGCGTCAGACGCGAATCGAATTCGCTCCCGCGCTCTTCACTCGCGAACGCTGAGCCCGCGCGCGTCAGACGCGACGCCCGTTCACCGGGTGGGGCGAGACGGCGTCGGTGCTGAGCCCGCGCCCGTCACGCCCGACGTCCCCGCACGAGGATCATCGCGGACACGATCACGACGAGATATCCCACGATCACGCCGAGGATGATCACCAGAGGAAGCTGCCAGGCGCCGGTGCTCTCGTGGAGGGCGCCCATGAGCGGCGCGCCGACGGTCGAGATGAGGTAACCGCCGCCCTGGATGACCGCCGACATCGTCGCGGCCTCCGCATCGGAGCGGGCCACCCCGACGAGCCCCGTGAAGATGAGCACAAAGCCGCAGGAGTGGGCGATTGCGCCAAAGGAGGCCCAGAGCCACGTGAGGTTCGGCGCGAGGAGGATACCGAGCACCATAATCAACCAACACGCCGCCATGAGCACGCCTGTCGCGACGCCGCCGAGGTAACGCATGAGCGCAGGAGCGATGAGCGCACCGATGATCGCCACGCCCTGGAAGATCGACGCGAGCGCACCCGCCTCGGAGGCATCCGCCCCCGTCATATCGATGAGAATCGTGGGCAGCCACGTAGAGAGGGCGTAGTACATCAGCAGCTGTGCGGCGAAGGCGGCGAGCAGCAGCCAGAGCACGGGGCGACGCAGGATGGCCGAGAGCTTGTTCTCCACGAGCACGGGCATGGGCCCTGTGAGGGTGTCCGGGCTCAGCCCGGACACCTCCCGCCGCGGTGCGGTGGGCTCCCCGGACGCCTGTTCGGCGGATCCCCACGATCGCGAGCGCACGATGTGCACGCTCCAGAGCGCGAGCCCGGCCACGGTGAGCAGCACCCATAGGAGGAGGGCGAGCGGCCAGCCGGTCACATCAGCGAGCGGGGCGGTGCCCAACGCGGTGATGAGGGAGCCGACGTTGAGCATGGCGGCATAGGCCGCCGTCGCGATCACGGTGCGCTCCGGCGGCATGTCCCGGCGGATGATGACGGGGATGACGATGTTCCCCACCGTGATCGACGCACCGATGATGAGCATGCCTGTGAGCATCGCCCCGAAACCGGGGATCACGCGGACGAGCGTGCCCGCGATGATCCCCGCGAGGCTGAGGAAGAGAGCGATCTCCGGCCCCGCCCTTCGGATGATGAGCGCTGCGAGCGGCGTCAGGACTGCGAACATGAGGACCGGAGCGGTGGTGAGCATCCCCGCCGATGTCGCGTTCACATCGAGATCGTGGATGATCTCAGGGAGCACCGGCGTGAGCGCAATGATCGGAGCGCGCAGGCTCAGCGCGGC
>JAATFJ010000022.1 GCA_015655255.1 Actinomycetales bacterium
AACTGGCTCGAGGGCACGCAGCTCATGCTCTCCGCCCTCGTCGTCCCCGCCTTCGCGAAGCTCGGCGACATGGTCGGCCATCGCCGCATGCTGCTCATCTCGACGGCCATCACCGCCCTCGCCGCCCTCATCCTGCCGTTCACCGACTCCTTCGCGGTGTTCCTCACCGGATGGGCGCTCATGGGCTTCTACGTCGTCTGGCTTCCGCTGGAGATCGCCCTCATCTGGTCGCGCGCACGGCAGCGCGAAGGGCGCTCCCTGCTCACCGCCCGCGCCGCCGGTCTCCTCGTCGCGGCCCTGGAGGGCGGTGCGATCATCGGCGCCCTCGTCGGCGGCGCGCTCATCGACGCGCTCCCGCTCACTGTCGTCCTCCTCGTCCCCGCGCTCATGGTCGTCGTCTGCTTCTTCGTCGTCCTCTTCGGAGTGAAGGAGTCCGAGGAGCGCACGGGCGGCGTCTTCGACACCGTCGGGCTCGTGCTCATCTCCCTCGCCCTGCTGTCCTTCACGGGCGGCCTCAGCCTCCTGCGTCTCGTCGGCGGACTGCAGAACCCGCTCGCCTGGGGCGTCGTCGTCCTCGGCGTCGTCCTCATCGTCCCCTTCGTGCTCTGGGAACGCCGAAGCGCGGATCCGCTCATCGACGTGCGGATGTTCCGCTCTCCCGCACTCGGCCCCGTCTTCCTCACCGCGGGGCTGTTCGGCGTGAGCGTCCTCGGGGCGCAGGCGCCGCTGTCGACGTTCGCGCGCACCGATCCGGCGGTCTACGGTTACGGGCTGGGGGCGACCGGATTAGCCGCCTCGCTCGTCATCGGGATCTACCTCATCGGCATGGTCACCGGAGCGCTGCTCTTCCCCGTCATCGCGCGGCTTGCGACGCCGCGCATCACGCTCATGGGCGCCTCGCTTCTCGTGGGCATCGGCTACCTCGCGTTCCTGCCGTTCCACGACACCTATCTGCAGACGGTGCTCAACATGGTGCTCGTGGGGCTCGGCTCCGGTGCCCTTGTCGCCGCGCTCCCCGCGGCGGCGGCCTCCGCCGCGCCGAGCACGCAGACGGGCGTCGCCACAGGACTGACGAACTCCGTGAAGACCGTCGGCGGGGCCATCGCCTCCTGCGTCTTCGGCATCGCCCTGCTGGGGCATGTCTCCGGAACTGCGAGCGAGGGAACCGCGGGCGCGCTCTCCGGCTATATGACGGTCTGGATCGTCTGCGGGGTGACGGCGATCCTCGCCGCTGTGCTCCTCGCCTTCGTCCCCCGTGGTGCGTTCACCGATCGCACCGCGGATGCAGCGGCGCCGACTCTTGTCTGAGCGGACTCAGTGCGGGGCGTGGTACTCGGCCTCGCCTCGTTTCCAGTAGCCCTTGACTGTCGAGTGATCGCTGGCGATGCCCCACCGGCCGAGAAGCGCCCGGCCGGGCTTGACGACCGACTGCTCTGCCGCGATGAAGCAGAACGGATGTGCGCCCGGGGCGTCCGCCTCGGTGAGCCCGTCCAGGAAGGCGATGAGCGCGGAGGCGGAGGGCGCGTCCCCGCGATGCAGCCACTCGACGTCGACGGGAGCGTCGATGGCGACCTCGTCCTCAGCTCCGGGAACCTCGATGACGATGCGCGCGGGGGCATCCCCGATGAGCGCCGCAAAGCGACGAATTGCCGGAATCGCGGTCTCGTCCCCCACAAGCAGCCACGAGCCCGGCGTGCCGACGATGTGCGCGGAGCCGCGCGGGCCGCCCACGCCGATCTGCGAGCCCAGGTCGGCGGTCGCGGCCCACGGGGCGGCAATGCCCTGGTCGCCGTGCACGGCGAACTCCACGTCCAGCCAGTCCTCGCCCCAGAACAGCGGCGTGTACTCGCGGCTGGGCGAGGCGCGCAGCTCCTCCACCGTGTCGGGGATCTCCGCGGGGAAGAACAGCCGCATGTGGTCATCGCTGCCGGGGGAGTCGAAGCCCGCGAGGTCTTCGCCCTGCAGGCGCACGCGCACGTACCGGGGCGTCAGCCAGTCCCGTGCGATGAGCGTCACGGTGCGGAACTTGAGCTCGTTCATCCGGCGGTCGAGGTGGAAGGCGGAATCGCTGGAGATCGTCACATCTGCCAGTTTAGGCGGAATCGGAAGGGATAAGGCTTGGCTTACCTTGTTCTTTTCCCGCGTCCATCCTGCCTTACAACTCAATGCCGTGGTCCTCGTCGTTGATCCCGGCGTTGTCGCTCTTTCGTGACTGTGTGGCGAGGAGCCAGCCGAGGGAGACGAGTATGGCGAGGAGTAGGCCGAGCCAGACATTCTCCAGGATGAGGCCGATGACGACGCCGAGCACGAGGAGCACCACGGAGCCGGCGAGCCAGAGACCTCGGGGGCTTTTCCTCACCATGGTCCCAGCCTAGGACGTGTGCAATGCGGGGAGCGGGCGCCCTCAGAAGCTGCGATGGTCCTGCGGGGCGAGCCGTGGCCCGCGGCGCGGCTCCATGACGCCGCTGGCCCGGATGAGGCGGACGACGCGCTGCCGGTGCCCGGCCCAGGGCGCGAGGAGCTCGAGCATTCCCGCATCGTCCGCGCGGCGACCCGTCAGCGCGTAGCCGACCTCATGCGCGAGATGGAAATCGCCCACGCTCACGGCGTCCGGATCGCCGAAGGCACGGGCCCGCGTCTCGGCGGACGTCCACGGGCCGATGCCGGGCAGGGCGCGAAGGACGGCGTCCCGCTGCGGCTCCGTCTCCGCACGCCGCAGCGCTCGCTCGATGCTGTTCGCCCGTGTCGCCGCCCGCACAAGGGCCCGCGATTGCGAAGGCTCGACGCCCGCGCGATGCCAGACCCAGCTGGGAATGTGGCGCCAGACGTCCGGAGTTGGTGCGGCGTGCATCGGCCGCGGAGTGGGGCCCGGTGCGCGTTCGCCGTGCCGGGAGACGAGGAAGCGCCAGGCGCCGAACGCCTGGACGGACGTGACCTTCTGCTCGATGATCGCGGCCGTGAGCGCATCGAAGACCCGGTCCGTGCGCGCGAGCCGGAGGCCGATGTTCCGCCGCGCTGAATCGGCGATGAGCGGATGCCTCCCCGCGTCAAAGTCCGCATCGTCATCGCGGGCGCCGCACAGCGCGGGAACGCGATCGA
>JAATFJ010000097.1 GCA_015655255.1 Actinomycetales bacterium
CCCGTCGCGACGGCGTCACCTTCTGCATGGACGCGGGAGCGGGCGGCGCCGTCGGAAGCCTCAATCCGCTCGACATCAGCACCTATCTGCGCCTGCAGGAGCGCGGACCCCTTCCCGTGCGGATGCAGCTCATGCCCACGTGGGACACCGTCCGCCCCGTCACGGGAGGCGCGCACGACGGCTTCTCCCGCGCGCTCGACCTCGGCCTGCGCACGGGCTTCGGTAGCGATCTGCTCCACATCGGCCCCATGAAGTTCGTCCTCGACGGCGGCATGATGGTGCGCACCGCCTTCCTCACCGAGCCCTACGAGGGCACGGAGCAGCGCGGCGGATTCCGCGAGGACCCCAAGGGGCTCCGTGCGCAGATCATCGACGCCCACCTCGCCGGCTGGCAGCTCGCCGTGCACGCCATCGGCGACGCCGCGCTCGACCTCGCGATCGAGGCCCTGCAGGCCGCAGCGGACGCGGACCCCCGCCCCACCCGCCACCGCATCGAGCACGCCGGCTATCTGCGCGGGGACCAGCTCGCTCCGCTCGCGGAGCTGGGGACGACGATCGTCAGCCAGCCGTGCTTCCTCTACGACCAGGGCGACGACTTCGTCGCCCAGCTCGGGCACCGCCGCGAGGAGGGGCTCTACCGCGGACGCTCCCTCCTCCACGCCGGCATCCGCGTCGTCGGCAGCACCGACCGCCCGCTCCACGGCACGCCGCTGCGCATCGTGCAGTCGTTCGCCGACCGGCGCAGCAGCCGCGGAACCGTCATCTCGCCCGGCGAGGAGCTCACCGTCCGCGAGGCGGTCGAGAGCATCACAACGCAGGCTGCCTGGGCCGCCGGCATGGAGGACCGGCTGGGCAGGATCCGGACGGGGTACCTCGCTGACCTCACCATCCTCGCCGACGACCCCCTGGCATCCGCCGTCGAGGGCATCGCAGCGATCCCCGTCCTCGCCACCGTCGTCGACGGGACCCTCGCGGAGGTGTCCGGGTGACGGTCGTCTCGCTCCCCTCCCGGTACTTCGACGCAGAACGGGTCTCCGCCCTCCTCCCCGACGACGTCCCCGCGCGCCTCGTCTCCTGGGACCTCCACGGCGAGCCCGACGGCGCCGCCCCCGCCGAGCTGGACATCGTCGTCACCCCTTTCCACACGACGAGCCCCACACCCAACCCCGGCTACGCCGGCATCGCCGACCTCGCCGCGGCGCTCCCGCGCGCGACGTCGGCCCGTCTCGTGCAGCTCCCCTCCGTCGGTGCGGAGGGAGTGGCGGAGCTCGTCCCGCCCCGCGCCGTGCTCGCGAACGCGGCGGGCGCCATGGAGGGGCAGACGGCGGAGCTCGCGGTGACTCTCCTCCTCTCCTCGCTCCGCGACCTCCCCGGTTTCGCGGCGAGCGCGCCGGAATGGCGCAACCGCACGACGCCGGGCCTCCTCGGCCAGCACGTCGTCCTCCTCGGCTACGGCGGCATCGGACGGCGCATCGCGAGTCGCCTCGACGGTTTCGAGGCCCGGGTCACGCGCGTCGCCCGCACGGCGCGGCGCGCAGACGACGGCGAGGAGGTCATCGGGACGGACGCGCTCATCCGGCATCTCGCGGACGCCGCGGCCCTCGTCTGCAGCCTGCCCCTGTCCCCGGACACCCGCGGACTCATCGACGCCGAGGTGCTCTCCGCCCTCCCCGACGGGGCGGTCGTCGTCAACGTGGGCCGCGGCCCCGTCGTCGACACCGCGGCGCTCCTCGCCGAGCTCGAGTCCGGACGGCTGCGCGCCGCCCTCGACGTGACGGACCCCGAGCCCCTGCCCGCCGATCATCCGCTGTGGCGGGCGCCGCACACGATCATCACGCCACACGTCGGCGGGAACAGCGCGGCGATGCCCGTGCTCCTGCACCGCCTCGTCGCGGATCAGATCGCCCGCGTCGCACGAGGAGAGCGCCCACACAACATCATCCGGGAGGCCGGCGCATGATCCGCTACATCGCCGGACGCGTCCTGTCCTCCCTCTTCGTCCTCTTCGTGCTGTCCATCCTCGTCTTCTCCATGGTCCGGCTCATCCCCGGCGACCCCGTCGCGGCCTTCGCCGACCCCACGAACCCGGATCCCGTTGCCCTCGCCGAGCTGCGCACCGAGCTCGGCCTCGACCGGCCGTGGCACGTGCAGTACTTCGCCTGGCTCTGGGACGTGCTGCACGGCGACTTCGGGCACGCCATCACCCAGCCGTACGAGGTGTCGGAACTCATCGGCACGCGCCTGCCGGTGAGCCTGCAGCTCGCGACGATGGCGACGATCTGGGGCGTGCTCATCGGGATCCCCGTCGGCGTCCTCGCGGCCGTCCGCGTGAAGCGCCCCACCGACCTCGTGATCCGCTGGTCCTCGTTCGTCTTCCTCGCCTCGCCGCCGTTCGTCCTCGGCACGGTGCTCATCCTGCTGAACTCTGTGACGCTCAAGCTCCCGCTCATCGGCACGGCCTCGTCGTCCGGCGACCCGCTCAAGAGCATGGGGGTCATGCTGCTGCCGTCGCTCCTCCTCGGCCTCGCCCTCGCCGCGCTCGTCGCCCGGTACACGCGGGGGGCGCTCCTCGACACCCTCGGACAGGACTTCGTCCGCACGGCGAGGGCGAAGGGTGCATCGCCGGGACGCCTCGTGGGACGGCACGCCCTGAGGAACGCACTCATCCCGGTCACGACCATCGTCGGCATCGAACTCGCCTCCCTCGTGGGCGGCACCGTCGTCACCGAGGCGGTCTTCGCCCTCCCGGGCATGGGCACGGTGCTCATCAACGGCATCCGCTCCTCCGACTACCCCGTCATACAGGCCGCCGTGCTCGTCCTCGGCGCCGTCTACGTCGTCATCAATTTCGTCGTCGACATGCTCTACCCCGTCATCGATCCGAGAGTGAGAGTGCACAGCAGATGAGCATCACCCGCGGGTTCACGACCCGATCCCCCGCCGCGCCGCGCGCCGCCCGTCGCCGTCACCCCGGCCCCGCACTGTGGGGCGGGGCGACGATCCTCCTGGCGATCGTCCTCCTCGCCACCGGGATGACGCTCTGGCCGCCCTACGACCCGCTCACGACCGTGGCCGCCAATCTCGAGGGCCCGTCCGCCGCGCACATCCTGGGGACGGACAACGTCGGCAGGGACACGTTCGTCCGACTCGCCCTCGCGGGGAGGACGAGCCTCGTCATCTCCGGGGTCTCCGCGCTCCTCGCGGCCGTGATCGGCAGCACGGTCGGGCTCATCGCCGGCTATGCGGGAGGGTGGGCGGACGCCGTGCTCATGCGTATCGTCGACGCACTGCTCGCGCTCCCGGCGATCCTCGTCGCCCTCGTCGTCGGCGTCATCATCGGCAACGGACCGGGCCCGCTCATCCTCGCGCTCGGCCTCGTGTTCGCGCCGTCGTTCGCCCGCGTCATGCGGGCCCCCGTGATCGCCCTCCGGGAGCGGGACTTCGTCCTCGCCGCGCAGCTCAACGGGGTGCGGCCACCGCGGATCATCGTGCAGCACCTCCTCCCCAACGCCCTCACACCGCTCCTCGTGCAGTTCGCGTCGGTCGCATCGACCGTCGTCCTCCTCGAGGCGGCGCTGAGCTACCTGGGTCAGGGTGTACAGGCC
This sequence comes from Actinomycetales bacterium, assembly GCA_015655255.1. Next base: position 3,606 of record JAATFJ010000097.1, read on the forward strand.
CCCGAGCCGTCCGCGGGCCGCATGATCAGCGAGCTCACCCGATTCATGCAGGTGCAGCCGCTCGTCATCATTCTCCCGGCCCTGCTCATCATCCTGCTGTCCGCGGGGTGGAACCTCCTCGCAGACGGCATCCAAGACCTCCTCCAGCCCCGCAGAGAGACCGCTCTCCCCGGATCCGGAGGACGAAAGAAGAAAGCAGCAGCACCCACCCCCACCCCTTCCCTCCAGGAGGCACACGCATGAAAACGCGCAGAAGGCCCGTTCTCGCGGCAGTAATCATCGCCACCGCCGTCGCCCTCACCGGATGCTCCGGCGGGAGCTCCGAGCCCTCGGGCACAACGGGATCCTCCGATCCCGTCGCCGGGGGCACCCTCACCTGGGCCATCGGGTCCCAGCCCACCGCCGGAGGCGTCGATCCCATGATCGCCACCGCACTCGCGGCGCAGACCATCATGGACCAGGCGTACGAGACGCTGCTGACGAAGGACGACGACGGCGAGATCCAGCCCGGCCTCGCCCTCTCCTACGAGCAGCCGGACGACACGACCTACGTGTTCACGCTGCGGGAGGGCGTGAAGTTCGCCGACGGCAGCGACTTCACCGCCGATGACGTCGTCTACACGTTCGAGACGTACCTGCAGGCAACGACGTCGAAGAAGGCATACCTCTCCAAGCTCAGCGGGGTCGAGGCGACGGGTGACTACGAGGTGACCTTCCACTTCTCCAGCCCCGACGGCACGTTCCTCAACGCCGTCGCCCACCGCGAGACGTTCATGATCGTCGGACGAGAGGGCTACGGCAACGCTACGGAGGACGAGCGATCGACGACGACCTACGGCACCGGCCCCTTCCAGGTGACCGATTGGCAGGACGGCGTGAGCCTCACGCTCACGAAGAACGAGAACTACTGGGGTGAGGACACCCCGTACATCGACGAGATCGTCCTCAGCGTGATCCCCGACGAATCGACGAGGCTCGCCGCTCTCCAGGGCGGCACCGTCCAGGCTGCCTACCTCGGGGACGGCACGCTCGCCGACCAGGCGGTGCAGGCCGGGTACACGCTCGGAGACCCCTCCTACACGCAGGGCCTCCCCATCTTCATCAATCCGGAGTCCGGTCCACTGTCGGACGTCCGCGTCCGCCAGGCGGTGTCCCTCGCCCTCGACCGGCAGGCGCTCATCGACACGGCCATGTTCGGCTACGGGGAGGTCTCCACGGTGATCCCCGCGGGCGACCCCGCAGCTCCCGAGGCAACCGACGACACCCCGTACTACACGCGGGACGTGGAGGCGGCCAAGGCGCTGCTGGAGGAGGCGGGTCAGCCCAACCCCACCATCACGCTGTCCTACTTCGGCGACGCCCTCACCTCGCAACACCCGATCTACGAGCTCATGCAGCAGCAGCTCGCCGAGGCGGGCATCACGCTGGAGCTCAAGTCCACGCCGACGGCGGAGCTCGCCCCCATCTTCACCGCGGGCGAGACCTTCACCGACCTCGTCTCGCTCCCGTGGAGCTACCGCGCCGATCCGACGTTCTACTTCGATCCGTTCCTCTCCGATGCCGGGGCCATGAACCACTGGGACGGCAACACCGATGCGGATGCGGCCAAGCAGCTGCTCGCGGAGGCGAAGGCGGCGACCGATCCGGACGAGAAGGCCGACCTCATCGCCCAGCTCAACGAGGAGGTCGCCGAGCAGGTCCTCGTCCTCGTCCCGATGACCGTGCCGTCGAACTTCGAGGTCTGGGACGCGAACACGCTGCAGGGGTACACGAACGACCCGTACAGCTCGCGGTACCGGCTGACCGACAGCTGGCTGGCGCAGTGACCGCGGACGCCCTCGTCATCGACGGGCTCACCATCGCCTACGGCGGTGGTGAGCCCGCGGTGAAGGACATGTCCCTCCGGGTGCGCCGCGGCGAGATCGTCGGCGTGATCGGGGAATCCGGCAGCGGGAAGTCGACCGTGGCGTTCGCCGCGCTCGGGCTGCTGCCCGGCTCCGCGCGGATCGATGCGGCGCGGATGGAGATCGGCGGCACCGACGTCCAGGGCTTCGGCGAGAAGCAGTGGGACGCGATCCGCGGCGCCACCGCCTCGATGGTGTTCCAGGAGCCGATGTCCGCCCTTAACCCCTGCATGCGAATCGGGGCGCAGATCGCGGAGGTCCTCCTCATCCACCGCATCGCCGATCGGAGGACGGCCATGGAGCCCGCGCTGGAGATCCTCCGGCTCGTGCGGATGCCCGAACCGGAGAAGCGCATGCGCTACTACCCGCATCAGCTCTCCGGCGGGCAGCGGCAGCGCGTCGTGATCGCCATCGCCGTCGCCGCACGGCCGGGGCTCCTCGTCGCGGATGAGCCGACGACGGCCCTAGACGTCACGGTGCAGGCGCAGATCCTCGACCCCATCCGCTCGCTCCGTGACGAGACCGGGATGGGAGTGCTCTTCATCAGCCACGACCTGGGCGTGATCGGGCAGCTCTGCGACCGCGTCTCGGTGATGTATCGCGGCGTCGTCGTAGAGAGCGGAACAACGGCGGAGGTGCTCGCCGATCCGCAGCATCCCTATACGCGCGCGCTGCTGGAGAGCATCCCGCGCCCGTCGGTTCCCTCCCGCTCTCCGCTAGCGGTCATCGCTTCAGACAACGATTTCGCTACCGCGCCTCCGGCGCTTCGGGAGGCATCATGAGCGACAACATCCTGCGGGTGCGCGGCCTCACCCAGCGCTTCGGACACGGTGCGCAAACGATGACCGCGGTGGACGATGTCAGTCTCGAGGTGCGTCGCGGAGAGACACTCGGGCTCGTCGGCGAATCCGGCTCGGGAAAGAGCACACTCGCGCGGGCGGTCCTGCTCATGCGTCGACCGACAGAGGGCACGATCGCATTCGACGGAATCGACGTCACAACCGTCCGCGGTCGCGCGCGGCGGAAGCACCGGCGGCACGTGCAGATGGTCTTCCAAGACCCCAACGACTCCCTCGACCCCCGGTTCTCCGTCGCCCGTTCAATCGCGGAGCCCCTCGCTGCCGCGGGCGTCTGGGGCGCGGAGCAGCGCACGCGCGTCCTGGAGGTCCTCGACCAGGTCGGCCTGCCCGCGGACGCCGCGACGCGTCTGCCGCACGAGTTCTCGGGAGGGCAGCGTCAGCGGATCGCGATCGCCCGTGCGATGGCGGCACGGCCGGAGTTCATCGTGCTCGATGAGCCGACGTCGGCCCTCGACGTGTCCGTGCAGGCGCAGGTACTCAATCTCCTCGTGCAACTACAGGAGGAGACCGGGGTGAGCTACCTCTTCATCACGCACAACCTCGCCGTCGTCCACCACATCGCCCACCGCGTCGCGGTCATGCACGACGGCCGCATCGTCGAGGAGGGTCCCGCGGAGCAGGTTATGACGGAACCGCACGACGCGTACACCCGGACGCTCATCGATGCGATGCCGGTGCTGTATCGGAGTTGACGACCCGGCGACCACTTCCGGATTAGCTGGCGCACCTTTGAGCCCACGTTTGGGCTTGCCCTCGTATACCTGGCCCCCTGCGTCGAGATCCCTGGGTTATCAACGATAATGCCCCTCACCGGCGCAAAGCCGCGCTGCTGGCCTCAGTCGCAACTGTGCGACATAGGCAGATCACGGACAACCCGAAGGCAACGATGCATACTCGATTCCCGGCTCTCCTCATCGGAACCCTCGCTGCGCTTCTCCTCACCGGCTGCGCAAATGCCGCTCCAGATACGACACCATCCTCCCTATCGCCAACGTCCTCGGCGGACCCCGCCGATCCCGCTGCCTTCGACACCGCAGCAGCCAAGAAGCACTGGCACTGGCACTGCACTGACACTGGCGACACGGTACGCGGAAAGGATCTGACCGAGGTGTTCCTGTTCGATCAGACGCAGCTCCCGGCGATCGCGTTCCAGTAGCGCCGCAGCAGGCAAAGGGCACCGCTGCGCGGACTCTGCCGCTGAACCGCACCGCTCTCTTTCCGCGATAATTGCGTCCACAAAAGTTTCATATTTTTTGAAAGTTAGTATTAGGCGAGGCTACACTTACCCAGGGCGACCCGACCTGCGCCCGAAAGGACCCCTCGCATGCACAAGAAGAATCGCACGGGATACGGCGCGCTCACCGTACTCGCCGCGGGCGCGATCGCCCTCACCGGTTGCGCGAGCACAGCAGATCCCGCCGACGAAACAGCGGCGGCCGCAGGAAGCGATTTCGAAACCGTCACGATCGAGCACGCCCTCGGTGAAGCCGTTATCACCTCGAAGCCGGAGCGCATCGTCACGCTCGGCCAGGGATCCGCCGAGACTGCTATCGCACTGGGCACCGTTCCCGTCGGCATCGAGGAATATGCCTGGGGCGCAGACGACACCGGCTACCTCCCCTGGATCTACGACGCGGTGGAGGAACGCGGCGAAGAGCTTCCCACCCAGTTCACCGGCAGCACCGAGCTCGACATCGAGGCCATCGTCGAGCTCGAGCCCGACCTCATCCTCGCTCCGTGGTCCGGCGTGACGCAGGAACAATATGATCTGCTCGCCGAGATCGCGCCGACCGTCGCCTACCCGGAACTGCCCTGGACGATCACGTGGGAGGAGCAGATCGAGACGATCGGCGCCGCCCTGGGCCAGTCCGAGGATGCCGAGAAGCTCATCGACGACATTGACGAGCAGCTGGCGTCAGCGGCACGCGAGGAGTACGAGGGCATTACCTTCTCGTATATCTACAACTCCGGTGCGGGAACGCTCGGCGTCTTCTTCGAGACCGAGCAGCGCGTCGCGATGGTGTCCGCGCTGGGACTCACCGTGGATCCCGTGATCGAGAGCCTCCGCGAGTACGAGGTGGAGGGAACGGATTCGGCATCGATCGGCCTGGAGAATGCGGACAAGCTGAGCGATTCCGACCTCATCTTCACCTTCTACTCCGATGAGGAGACCCGTACCGAGATCGAGGCCCAGGCGCTCTACCAGCAGATCCCCGCGATCGCTCGCGGATCCGTCGTCGCACCGACAGACCAGTCGTTCGTCACCGGTTCCTCGATCATCAACCCGCTGACCGTTCCGTGGGCACTCGAGCGCTTCATCCCGCTCATCGACGAGGCCGTCGCGAAGCTCGATCAGTGACGCGGAGCACGGGCCTCACGAGAGCGGCCGTCGCCTGCGCCGCGCTCGCGGGGCTCGTGCTCGCCGTCGCCGCGAGTCTTTTCCTCGGCGGCAAGGAGACCGATCCCGGGGAAGTACTCGGCGTGCTGATGGGAGCGGAGAACCCCTACCTCGAGGCGGTGCTGCAAACGCGCATCGATCGCACCGTTATGGGGGTGCTCTGCGGTGCCGCCCTCGCGGTCTCCGGCGTCGTCATCCAGGGCATCACCCGCAACCCCCTCGGCGATCCCGGGCTCCTCGGGGTGACCGTCGGAGCCTCGGCCGCCATTGTCACGGCCGCCGCGATCACGGGGGTCGGCATGGGGAGCAGGTCCGTGTGGATCGCGTTCGCCGGGGCGCTCGTCACCGTTGTCATCGTCTTCGTCGTCGGGGCACGCTCCGCGTCCGGCAGCGTCGTTGCCCTGCTCCTGACGGGAGCCGTCGTCTCCGCCGTCCTCAGCGCCTACATCCAGGCGATGACCATCGCGAACCCAGCCATCTTCGACTCGTTCCGGTTCTGGGTCATCGGCTCGCTCGGTGGGCGCGGACTCGATATCGCCGCGACGATCGCTCCTGCTCTCGTCGTCGGCTTCGTCCTTGCCGTCCTTCTGGGGCCCTCCCTAAACAACCTCGCGTTGGGCGAAGACATCGCAACCTCGCTGGGAACCCCCGTTGCCCTCGTGCGCGGCGGGGGCGTCCTCGCCGCAGCGCTTCTCGCCGCGGCCGCCACGGCAGCGGTCGGCCCCATCGCCTTCGTGGGACTCGTCGTGCCGCATCTCACCCGCTCGGTCGTGGGCATAGATCACCGCTGGCAGGTCCCGCTCGCCGCGCTTCTCGGTGCGGGGCTTCTCGTGGTCGCGGACATCGTCGGGCGCGTCATCGCCCGGCCGGAGGAGATCATGGTCGGCATCGTCACGGCCTTCGTTGGTGCTCCCTTCCTGCTGTTCGCGGTGCGCAGGGGGTGGGCGGCACGATGACACGACTCCTCAGGCTCGGGAGCTTCAAGATCGCAGTTCCCCTGCGCGCATTCGTCTACAGCGCCGCAACGGCCGCGGCGATCACGATCATCGCGGTGCTCACTCTGACGATCGGCACCCTGGGCATCCCGATCTCGGAACTGGGAACCGCTCTCCTGGGTGGCGCGGAGGGATCCGCCGCATTCGTGCTGGAGAAGCTTCGCGGACCTCGGCTTGCGACCGCGCTCCTCACGGGTGCCCTCCTCGGCGTCTCCGGCGCCCTCTTCCAGACCGTCACCCGTAATCCGCTCGGTAGCCCGGACGTCATCGGCCTCGGCGCGGGAGCCGGCGCGGGAGCCGCCGTCATCACCCTCCTCTTCCCCCTCGCCCCCGTCGCGGTCGGCGCCGTCGCCGGAGCTGCGGCCGCGACACTTCTTGTCTACGTCTGCACGGGACGCGGCTTCGCCTCCCCCACGCGGACAATCATCGCGGGGATCGCGGTGGCCGCCCTCGCGTCCGCCGTCACCCAGTACGTCGTCAGCGTGCACCTGCGCGATGCCGCTTCCCAGCTCGCCGCCCACCTCGTCGGCTCGATCAATGCGGCAAACATGCAGGACGTCCTCGTCACCGCGATCGCCGTGGCGATCATCATCCCCGCTTCCCTCGCCATCGCGGGCAATGTCTCCCTCTTGCAGATGGGCGATGACACGGCGGCCGGTGTCGGCGTTCCTCCCGACCGCACCCGCACCGTGGCGGTCATCCTCTCCGTGCTCGCGGCAGGAGCGGCAGCGGCCGCAGCGGGGCCGGTGTCTTTCGTCGCACTCACGGCCCCGCAGATCGCCCAGCGCATCGTGCGGACCTCCGATATCGGCATCCTCCCGTCCGCCCTCACCGGAGCGCTCATCCTCGCCGTCGCCGACTTCGCGGCGCAGCATGCGCCGTTCGTCTCCGGACTCCACGTCGGCGTGCTGACGCTCGGCGTCGGCGGCATCTATCTCGGATACGTGCTCGTCCGCGAGCACAGGAAAGGCCTGCTGTGAACGCCTCCGCACCCCGTACCGGCATGGCCCCCGGTTTGCAACTGAGGAACGCCCGCCTCGGCTACCACGGACAGGTCGTCAGCGAGTCCCTGAACCTCCCCATTCCCGAACACGAGTTCACCGCCGTCATAGGACCCAACGGCTGCGGGAAGTCAACGGTGGTGAAGGCCCTCGCCCGCACCCTGCAACCGATGGGCGGCGAAGTGCTGCTCGACGGTGCACCGGTGGACTCGCTCCGCCACAAGGCCTTCGCGCGGCGGGTCGCCTCTCTCCCCCAGCATCCCGTCGCTCCGGAATCTCTGCGCGTACGCGACCTCGTATCGCGCGGTCGGCACCCCTACCATTCGCTGCTCCGTCAGTGGCTGCCCGAGGACGGTCCGATCGTCGATACGGCAATGGCGTCGACGGGCGTTGCCGAGCACGCCGACCGTCTGCTGACGGACCTCTCCGGCGGGCAGCGTCAGCGCGTGTGGATCGCTATGGTGCTCGCCCAGCAGACCGACTACATCCTCCTCGACGAACCCACGTCCTTCCTCGACCTCGCGCATCAGATCGAGCTCCTGCACCTGTGCCAGGACATGCGCGCCCAGGGACGCACCGTCGTCGCTGTCCTCCACGACATCAACCAGGCGGCGCGCTACGCATCCCACCTCGTCGTGATGAACGAAGGCCGCATCGTGCGCACCGGCAAGCCGGAGGAGGTTATCGATGCCGCGCTGATCGCCGAGGTCTTCGGCATCGACGGCGTCGTGGAGCAGGACTCCCAGACGGGGTCACCGATGGTCACGGTGCGGGCGCGTCGCGCTCCCGTTTGAACGTCTCCCAGCCACCGGGCAAGCGCGCTTCGATGAGCCAGCCCATGTAGTCGCGCATGTTCCGCACGCGCTGCCAGGATCGTCCACCCTCGGGAACCAACGGGAGCGTCTCCTCCGCCAGTTGCCACTGGCTCGTGAGGTATCTCTGCTCCGCCGCGATGAATCCCGCCCACACGTCGATGTCCATGACAAAGTAATGGGAACGGTCGCCGTCGCGACGCACGCGTCGCGCGAATCCCTGATCGACAAGCGCATGGGTATAGATCGATACGGAGCCGCGGCTGATGCCCAGCACCGCGGAGAGCTCCTCCGCGCTCACTCCGTCCGACTCGTCGAGGAGCAGATACCCCGCGATGAGGCCACCGATGCGCGTGCCGCCGCCCGCGATCCAGTGCTGTGCGAACTGCTCGGCGAACGCCATCCTGTGGGCTGAAACTTCCGACGGCATGCCCTCATTAGATCACCTCGGCGGGGAGGCAGATGAGCCGACGCCGCCGGGACTCGAAAAATTTCCAGAGAGCGCGTGCGCTCAAGATCGGCGTGCGTCGATGCGGGATCGTCGCGGGCGCGACCACCACAGGGACAGCCCGACGGCGCCCGCGACGAACAGTCCGCCGACCACAGCGAACCACGAGGCCACGTCGAGGTCCTCGAAGACGACGGTTATGGTCGACGGCAGGCCAGACAGCGCCGAGTTCAGCTGGTCGGCGTTCTCGGCACGGTAGTACTCACCACCCGTCACATCGGCGACGTCGGTGAGCGTCGCCTCGTCGATGGACTGGTTCTGCCCTCCCCCACCGCCGAAACCGCCTCCACCACCGGTGCCGCCGGAGACCTGAGAGCTGTCGCACACCGATGCCGCAGCAGTGTCTGTTCCGAACCCGATCGTGTAGACCCGGACCCCGCGCGCCGCGGCCTCTTCCGCCGCCGTCGCTGGCTCAACTCCCTGCGAGTTCGCCCCATCGGTGAGCACAACGACCGCCGCGGCCGCGTACCCGGCATCCTCTTCCTGTTCGACCTCAACGCCGGTCGCGGCGACGGAGGAGTCGATCTCGGCGATTGCGTCGATCGAGGCGAGGATCGCCTGGCCGATCGCCGTGCCGCGGGAGGTCGTCAGCGCGTCGATCGCGTCGACAAGCGCGTCCGTATCGTCGGTGGGCGGGACGACGAGACCCGCCGTGCCGGAGAAGGCGACGAGACCGATCTGGGATCCGCCCGCCTGCTCCTGCACGAATGCCGTCGCCGCCTCCTTCGCCACAGTGAGGCGGTTCGGATCCACATCGGTCGCGCACATCGAGCTGGAGACGTCGAAGGCGAGGATGATCGTCGTGCCATCCGATGCGACGGGAACCGACACCTGGGGACGAGCGGCCCCCACCGACAGCACCACGAGCCCGAGAACCAGAAGGGCGGCAGGCACGCGACGCGTCCATCGACCTCGCGCGGGCAACGCCGTGCGGACGAGCGCAATCGACGTGACCCGCACTGCGGAGCGCCGACGGCGGTGCAACAGCAGCCAGGCTGCGGCAAGAACGAGAGGAGCCACCAGCAGAGCGATCAGGGCGATGGGCCACGCGAACGACATCAGACGATCCTTCCCGTGCGCATCACCGTGAGCACCGCGCCGACCGCGATGAGCAGGAGGGCAAGAGCGGAGAACGGTCCTGCGAGCGGCAGCGCCTCGTCCGCCACCTCCAGACGCAGATCGATGGATCCCGCGATGTCGTTGAGCTCAGACACGTCGGTGAGCGCGTGGTAGGAGCCGTCCGTGGTCTGCGCGATGGACTGCAGCGCTTCCTAATCCAGCGCTGTGTGCAGGGTGTAGCCGTCGACCTCCACGGTCGTGCCCGCCGTCGTGCCCACACCCACGGTCTCGATGTGCACACCGGCGGTCTGCGCGAGGGCCGCGGCGGCGTCTGTGGACGCCCCGGACTCCTCCCCATCGGAGAAGAGCACGATCGTCGCCGACCCCCAATAGCCGAGATCGGGTGTCGTTCCGTCCTCTGCGATCGTCACCGTCGACCCTGTGATGGCAGAGAGCGAGGTGAGAATCGCCTCCCCGAGGGAGGTGCCGCCCGAGACCGTCAGACGTTCGACCGCCGCAGCGGCGGCAGCGTGGTCAGCGCTGGGCTGAGCGGTGGTGAGCGCGCCTTCCTGGAACACCACGAGACCGATGTCGACGGTGTCCGGCTGCGCCGCGATGAACTCCAGAGCTGCCTCCTGCGCCGCGGCCAGCCGTGTGGGGTCCAGATCGTCCGCCCCCATGCTGTTGGACGTGTCGATCGCGAGGATGACGGTCCCGGCGGCACGCGGAACGGGGATCTGAGCGGTGGGGCCGGCCGCAGCGAGCGTCAGCACGGCCAGTCCCGCGAGGGAAAGCCAGAGCCCGGCGGGCCAGCCCCGGGAGGCGACGACTCCCGCTGCGGCGAGCGCGGCAGACCGGCGGCGAGCGAAGAGAACGGCCACGCAGGCCAGCGCGGCGACGACGAGGATCCCGACAACGAGAAGAAGGGGGGTATCGAGGGTCATCCGCGGCGGCCCGTCGTTCTCGCGATGATCTCGATGAGCGTCTCCGCGAGGTCACGGTCGGTGTCCACACGGTGCACGGGGACTCCGGCCCGGCGCATTCCGTCCGCAATCTCGGTCTCGCGCGCGGCGGCGGCAGCACGAAGCCCCTCACGGAACACGGGATCTGCGGAGTCCACGACGAGCTGCTCACCGGTCTCCGCATCCTCGACGACGACGAGGCCGACCTCCGGCAGGCTGCCGTCGGCGGAGTCCGCGATGCGCAGCGCGACCACGTCGTGTCGCTGCGCCAGTTGGAGGAGTGGGCGACTCCAGTCGCCCACTCCGATGAAGTCGGAGAGCACCAGCACAAGCGAACGGCGCCGGGCGAGCGAGGTCACCGAGGAGAGCATCGCGGCGAGGTCCGTCGTGCTCCCCATGACATCGGTGCCCCGTCCGCGTCGGCGGCGTCGGCGTCGCGCTGTCTTCTGCCCGGAGGGACGCGAAGCGGTGCGAGCGAGCTCCGCGCCGATGAGCAGTGCCTGGCCCCTCCCCGTACGGGGAGGGACGACGTGCACCATGTCGCTGTCGTAGAGCACAGCACCCACCCGGTTCCCGCCGCGACCGAGCAGGCGGGCAAGCACGAGGGCAAGCTCGGTGAGGGTGCCGTCTTTGCCGCGCTCCGACGCGCCCGCACTCATCGATGCGGATCTGTCGAGCACGAGCCAGGCCGTGACCTCGCGGTCCTCGGTGAACTCGCGCAGGTACGGTTCGTCCATGCGTGCGGTGACGTTCCAGTCGATGTGCCGGGCGTCGTCACCCTCCCCGTAAGCGCGCAGCCCCGCGAAGTCCATGCCCACGCCGCGCTGCGCGGTCCGGTATGCCCCCTGCAGCCGCCCGTCGAGTCGACGGAGCACCCGCCACTCCAGGCGGAGCAGCAACCGGTCGGGGGCAGAGGCGGCCATGAGGGTCAGCGATCCTGCAGGACGACCGTCGGCGCGAGGACGGCAGCAGCAACGCGAGACACGATCGCATCGGCGTCCACCCCGTCGGCGAGCGCCTCGTAGGAGAGCACGACGCGATGCCGGAGCACGTCGAGCGCGAGCTCGTCGATGTCCTGAGGCAGCACCCAGGCGCGTCCACGCAGGTAGGCGAGCGCCCGCGCACCGAGCACGAGCGCGATCGACGCACGCGGGCTCGCGCCGAAGGTGACGTAGCGGTCGAGGTCGGCCAGCCCCGCCGCTACTGGCTTACGGGTGGCCGTGACGAGTCGCACGGCGTAATCGACGATCGCCGGGTCGACGTAGACCTCGGCGGCAGCGGCCTGCATTCGGATCAGATCCTCCGGGGACAGGATCGCCTGGACGACTTCCGCGGGGCGGAGAGACCGACCAACGATGGCGTGCTCCTCGGAGATGGAGGGATAGCCGACGACGACCTTCATCATGAAGCGGTCCACCTGCGCCTCTGGCAGTGGATACGTTCCCTCCGACTCGATGGGGTTCTGCGTCGCCATCACGAGGAAGGGACGCGGCATGGGGAACGTCTCCCGCGCGATCGTCACCTGCCGCTCCTGCATGACCTCCAGCAGCGCGCTCTGCACCTTGGCGGGCGCACGGTTGATCTCGTCGGCGAGGAGAAGGTTGGCGAAGACCGGCCCGAGGACGGTCTGGAACTCACCGGAACTCTGGTGGAAGATGCGCGTTCCCACGAGGTCGGCGGGCACGAGGTCCGGCGTGAACTGGATGCGCTGGAACTGGCCGCCGATCGCATCGGCGAGGGAACGGACGGCAAGGGTCTTGGCGAGGCCGGGAACGCCCTCGACGAGGAGGTGGCCACCGGAGAGGAGAGCGACGGCCATCCGCTCCAGCAGCATGTCCTGGCCGACGATCGTTCGCTTGACCTCGAACAGCACCTGCTCGAGCGGGTTCGCGGCATCCGCGGGGTTCGTGCTCATCGTGCTCCTATCGTGGGTGTGAAGGTGATCACAGCTGCGGCCCGTCGCCGCCGGCACCGCCAGCGACGGCCGCCGCGATCGGCACCGCAAGACCGATTCCGGCGAATGCGTCGTCCCCGCCGGGGTCGGCGATTGCGACGACGATGCCGATGACGGTGCCCGTCGCATCGAGAAGGGGACCGCCGGAACTTCCGGGGTTCACGGCCGCGTCGAACTGGATGAGCCCATCTATCTCGCCCGCCTCGGTCTGTCCGGTGCGCTCCAGACCGGAGACAACGCCGGAGGAGACGCTGTAGGCGAGTCCGAGGGGATTGCCGATGGCGATGACGTCCGCGCCGATCTCGACACCCCCGCCGACCGTCGCAGGAACGAGGACCTCAGGAAAGGTCGAGGGCAGGAGGCTCGCGATGTCCGTGGTGGTATCGGCTGCGGAAATCGTTGCTGCCGACTCGGTGCCGTCCGCAAACGTCACGGTGATGGCGCTGCCGTCATCGACTACATGGTTCGCGGTGAGGATCGTGCCGTCATCCGCGGCGATCACGCCAGAACCGAGCGTGCCGCCCGCGGTGCGGACGATGACGACGGATGCGGCGACGGCGGAGTAGACATCGCTCGCCGTGGGGTCCGTGGTGGCTGTGGGGGTCGGCGTGGGAGACGCCTCGGCATCTGCCACCGTGCGCGCGGATCCGAGCTGGAACGCCAGCACACCGATGATCGCGGCGAGGACCACCACCACGGCCCCGGCAACAACCGCCAGCGCGGAAGGCCTGCGCCGCGATACCGGGGGCAGCTGCTCGGCATGCTCCGAGGGCTCCCCCGTCGAAATGCGCGGAGACGGCGTCATATCCGAAAGATAAGCCCGCCGCTTATGCGGAGCCTATGGGCTTTTGCGGAGTATGCGCGCTCGCTGGCTCCCTCTCACACCTCCGAAATCCGCACGATGGGTTTGATGACCTCACCGGAGAGGCTGTCGGCGATGGCTTGCTCGATATCGGCGAGCTCGTACATCTTCGTCAGCTCGTCGAACGGGAAGCGGCCCTGCGCGTGCAGCGTGATGAGGGCGGGGATGAATTCGGCGCTCGATGAGCTCCCGCCCAGCGTCCCGATGATGCGCTTTCCCCACAGCGCGGGCTGATGCTCCACGCTGAAGGACGAGCCGGCGGGCGCGCCGCCGACGAGGATCACGGTCCCCAGCATGCCGATGAGTCCCACCGCCTGCTCCACGACCCTGATCGCCCCCGTGCACTCGATGACGTAGTCGACACGTCCGCCGCAGGCAGCGAGGATGGCCGCGTTCGCATCCGGATCCTTCCCGTTCACTGTCGCCGTCGCGCCGTACTTCGCGGCAAGCTCGAGGCGAGAGTCATGCAGGTCCACGGCGACGATCGCGGTGGCGGGTGTATTGCGCGCCGCCATGATTGCGGCAAGGCCCACGGCGCCTGCTCCGAAGACGACGATCGTTTCACCGGGGCGAGGCTGTGCGGTGTTGAGCACGGCACCGGCACCCGTGCTGATACCGCAGGCGAGCGGGCCGAGCAGTTCCAGCGGGGCGGAGGGGTCAACCTTCACAAGAGAAGTGGCGAGCGTGATCGAGTAGGTGGCGAAAGAGGACTGGCCGAAGAAATGTCCGGAAATGGCCGTCCCGTCCGTGCGGTGGTACGCGCTCTGCCACGCCTTCGGTCCTAAGAAGCGCACACCGGCGGCGACGGCGGGACCCGTCTGGTCACAGTACTTGGGCTCGCCGCGTCGGCAGTTCCGGCACACACCGCAGAAGGCCCAGCCGAGAACAACGTGGTCGCCGACAGCGACCTCCGTCACTCCTTCGCCGATCTGTTCGACGACCCCCGCACCCTCATGACCCAGCACACCGGGAAGCGGCAACGGCAGATCGCCGTCCCTCGTGATCGTGTCGGTGTGGCAGACGCCCGTCGCAACGAGCCGCACGAGCACCTCTCCGGGTCCTGGCTCGTCGAGCAGCAGCTGCTCTAGCTCGATGCGGGCACCGGTGTGGTCGGCGACGGCGGCGGTAATCTCCATGGGGTTCCTCTTCTCTGAGCACACTTAGGTGGGGGCCGGTCAGTGATTTTCTGCGACGGAGGGCGGCGACTCGCCCCTCACGAGCGTGAGGTCGTCGAGGAGATCGCCCTCAGAATATACGCCGCCGAACAGGTCGGCACCGGTCTCGGTGAGCCGGACCTCGCGCACCGCCAGAACGACACCCTCTTTCGACGTCACGATGCCACTCGCGATCCGCGCACGCGGCATCGGCTCTGCGGCGAACCAGGGATAGTCGATGGTGATCGCTGCGGTTGTGTCGTCACGAATCTCGACCCCCGGACGTGCGATCGCCACGAGGAGGAGCCCGTGATGTCCTCCGAAGCGCACCTCACCGTCGAAAAAATGCTGCGTCGCGCTCTCCGGACCGTGAGAGGCAGGGAACCAGAACCCCTCCGACTCGGCGATGGCTCCGTATGCGGCTTCGGCGGCCCCGTCGGGAAGAGCGAGCACGTAAGCGCGAAAGGACGCTTTGACCGGCCACATCAGCCCACCCTCACGACGCACGTCGGCCGCCCTCCGACTCGGCGCCCTCGCTGCTGTGGCGCAGAGCCCAGGCGGTGATCTGACCGCGCGATTCGAGCTGCAGCTTCGCGAGGATGCGCGAGATATGCCCTTCGACGGTGCGGGGAGAGAGAACGAGTCGTGTCGCGATCTGACGGTTACTGAGACCTTCCCCCAGCAGTTCGCCGATCTCGCGTTCACGCGGAGTGAGCGGATCGTCACCGCTGTCGTCCACGCCCGGCACCTCCCCTCCCGTGGCGAGCCGAACGAGCGCATCGTAATCGAGCGCGGCCCCCGCGGCGAGCAGAGAGCGCAGCCGGGGTTCCGCGATATGCAAGCGGAGGTTCGCTTCCGCGGCCTCCGCCTGCTGGGCGAGCGTCGATCCAAAGGCGGATATCGAGGTGCCGAGGTTGGACCAGATCGACGCCGCTGCGCCGCTCAGCATCGCTGCCCGCACATACTCGCCCCGCGAGACCGCCAGCCACGACCGCACATCAACTTTCAGTGCCGTTCCCACGCGATCGAACGCGCTATTGCTCTCGAAGGCGCGGCGAAACCGCCAATCCGCCTCGTCCAGTCGACCGCTCCGCCAGGCCGCCAGCGCGAAGGCCCATTCCAGCTGCGATCCACCCCACCGGTCGAGTCCCGGCCTCTCGTCGTCGGCGTGCAGATCCTCGAGCTCTTGCAGTCTCACGTGCTCGCCGAGGTCAACGAGGGCAAGCGCCGTGAGCATGCCGACGAAGCGCGGGCCCGGCACGGAGTCCTCCACGGTTCTCGCCCGCTCATGACCGCGCTGCAGCACAGGCCAGGCCGCCTCTGGCAGCCCCCGCCACAGCATCGTCGTTCCCAGCAGCGCTTCGATATGCCCGAGCACCGACTCATCCGCGAGGCCGACGGCCCACCGCTCGGCGTCGGCGAGATGCACTTCCGCAACGGCGAGATCGCCGTGCAGGATCTCGAGCCAGGCGAGCACCCAGAGCGCATCGCATCGGTCGCGAGGATCGTCGGGTTCCAGCTCGAGAACGCGCCCCAGCCACCGCCTGCCGTCGCTCAGGTACCCGTCGATCGCCCAATGGATGCGCAGATCGACGGCAAGCCGACAGGCCTCTGCACGGCGGCCCGGATTCGTCAGACCCCATTCCAGAGCGCGGGCGAAGTTGGAACGCTCCCGACGCATCATCCACACGGCAGACTGTTGATCCGCCTCCGGCCAGACGGCGACCACCTCGTGGGCAATCTGGGCGAAGCAGCGGAAGTGACGCTCGGCGACGGCATCTGCCTCTCCCGACATACGCAGTTGCTCCCTGCCGAACTCCGAGATCATCTCCAGCTGCCGAAACCGCATGGACTCACTGTCCGCAACCGCGACGACGAGGGACTTCGCGACGAGATGATCGAGGATCTGCCAGACCGCTTCTCGGGGCACGTCCGCATCACTGCACACGATCTCCGAGGCCGAGAGGTCGAACCCGCCGGAGAACACCGCGCACCGACGCCACACCGCGCGTTCAGAGTCCGTGCAGGTGTTCCAGCTCCACGCGATCATGTCCCGGATCGACCGATGCCGCTCCGGGACGGACCGGTCGTTCGAGGCGAGCGAAAGGCGGTCGTCGAGACCGGAGACGAGTTGCTCGAGCGTGAGCGATCGTAGCCGCGGCGCAACGAGCTCGATCGCGAGCGGATTGCCCTCCAACCGACGGCACACCTCCGCGACGATGCGCCAGTTCGTCTCGTCGAGTCGGAAGTCAGGACGGACAGGGACGACGCGATCGACGAGAAGCCGCATCGACTCCGTCTGGGTCGCCATGCGCAGATCGGCGCTACCGCTCATCGCCGGAAGTGAGAGCGGCCCCACCTCGACGACGCGCTCGCGGAGGCTGTCGAAGGCTTCGCGGCTCGTGGCGAGAATGCGGACATCGGGCGCGTTGGACAGGATCCCCGTGATGAGCCGGATCGCGTCGCCGAGCATAGATTCGCAGTTGTCAATGATGATGAGCGAGCGGCGGGGACGGAGGAACTCGGCGAGCTAGCGCTGCGGATCGCGTCCGCCGTGACGGCGCCCCGTGACGATGCCGAGGGCGAATTCCTCGAGGGAGAGCTCCGCGGGCAGCGCCGTGAGGTCGAGGAACCACACCCCGTCCTCAAAGCCGTCCCCGAGTTCCTCCGCAACCGAGATCGCGAGGCGTGACTTGCCTATTCCTCCCGGCCCCGCGAGCGTGACGAGCGGCGACGCTGCGAGCGCTCTGCGCACGTCCGCTCGCAGCGCTCTCCGCCCGACCAGTGCCGTCGCGGGCACCGGCACCATGCCGGGGCGGCGAGAAGGCGATGTCCTGTACACCAGTTCCTCGTTATCGGGGGCTCACCGGATGCGAACGGGCAGGGTCTTGAGGCCGCGCGTCGAGTTGTTCACATCGCGCGTGGGGGTGCCGACGAGTTCGATCGTGGTGACTCGTTGGGCGAGCGCCGTGAACAGCGCCTGCCCCTCCATGATCGCGAGCGTGCGCCCCGGGCACGAGTGAGTGCCGAAATCCCAGGCGAGATTGTCTCGGGGATTCCGGCGTACGTCGAAGCGTTCCGG
>JAATFJ010000070.1 GCA_015655255.1 Actinomycetales bacterium
GGAACGGTCGGGCAGGTGCTCTCCGCGCCCGAGCACGCGTACACACAACGACTTCTGGCGGCCGTGCCCGGTATGGGTGCCGTATCGTGAGCACATGCGCGACCTCCTCGACCTCGTGGCCCTGCAGAGCCTCGTCGAGATCGCGGAGGCCGGTTCCTTCACGGGCGCAGCGCATGCGCTGGGGCTGAGCCAGCCCGCGGTGTCCCAGCACGTCCGGGGGCTGGAGAGCCGCTTCCGTGCCGTGCTCATCGAACGCCGCGGACGCGGCACTGTCTTCACTCCGGCGGGCGAGCGCGTGCTCGCGGAGGCGCGACGACTGCTGTCCGTGCACGATGAGGCGCTCCGCTCCCTGGAAGGGCTCGAGGAGCCGCCGCTCGTCGTTGCGTGCATCGAGCACGCCGTGCCCAACGTGCTCCCCGGCGTGCTGGGCGCCCTGGAGGACTACGCCCCCTCGCGGCGCGTGATCGTGCAGGTGGAGACGGCGGAGCGGATCGCCCAGGGGCTGCGCAACGGCGTCATCGATCTCGCCGTCGTGCTCGGGCACGACTGGGATGCCCCGGGGGACGAGGTGGGCCGGTTCGGACTGCGCTGGGTCACCTCCGTGACACGGCAGGACACGGGGCATGTGCCCCTCGTCGTCAATCGCGATCCCTGCCGCATCCGGGCGAAGGCGCTGTCGCTGCTCGCGCAGGCGGGGATCCCCGCATCGATCGCCGCGGAGTCGTCCTCGCTGGAGGGGGTGCTCGCCGCGACGAGGGCGGGACTCGGGGTCGCGCTGCTGCCCATGCCGATCGGTCGCCCTGCGGGTCTCCGGGAGCGCACGGATCTTCCTCCCGCCGGTAAGATCCCCGTGCGCCTGGTGTCGGGGCGCGGCGTCGACGAGGAACTGCGCGCCGTCGCGCTGCGCGGTGCCGTCGAAACACTGAGTCCGTCCCGCCTGCCGCGCACGGCCTGAGCGGGAGGGGCTATCAGGCGGGGCTCGCGGTCTGCAGGAGCGTCCAGAGCTCGGCGCGCGCGGCGAAGGAGGAGAGATCCATGTCGAGGAGGGCCGCGGCGCGCGCGATGCGCGTGCGGAGCGTGTGGCGGTGGACTCCGATGGACTCGGCGGCGCGCTCGGCGTGCGCGTCGTGCTCCAACCAGAGGCGCAGCGATCTCTCCAGGTGACCGCCCGTTCGGGCGTCGTCGGCACGGAGCGGGGCGAGCCGGGACTCGGCGACGAGCCGTGCCTCGTCGGTCGCGAGTGCTCCGAAGATGCTCGAGGAGACGATATCACCGTACCGCGCCGCTTCCGTCGTGCGATCCGTGCGGTGGCGCAGGGCGTGCAGAGCCTGTGCATGGGCGTGGGAGAAGGCGTCATAGCCCACGGGCTCCGAGACGCCGATGCGGATGCCGAAGCGGGCCGCCACCTCATCAACGAGATGATCCTCGTCCGCGGAGACGCACAGGACCAGTCCCTCATCCCCCATCGCGACGAAGGCGGATTTGCGCCGCTCGGCGCGCAGCCTTTCGCTCCAATCGATGACGGCGTCCGCCGAGCCGTGCGCGTCCGCCACGGCGATGACGATCGGTGCGGGTGGCAGGGTGCCCAGCACGCCGCGCGCGAGCGCCGGATCGTCGAGGAGGAGGGAGCTGAGCACCTGGGTGTCGAGTCTCCGGCGCACCTGCGCGAGCTTCTCGTTCTGCTCGAGGGCGAGTCCTGCCATCGCGATGACGGAGGTCACGACGGTGCGCTCCTCGGGGTCGAGGCCTGCGCTCGCGATGGCGATGGTCCCGCGCAGATGCCCGCTGTGCCCGAGGGTGAAGAGCATGAAGGACTCCCCATCGAGCTGCAGCGACTGGCCGGCCTGTCCGCCGCGCGTGATGAGCTCTGTCGTCCGCGCCGCGAGGGCGGCGGCGCTTCGCGCGGGAAACCGGCTCTGCGGATGCTCGTGCGCGAGCGCTCCCGTCGCGTCGAAGAGGCCCACCCAGCGCTCGAGGCGCCTCGCGAGTTCGGAGACGGTGGCCTCGAGGCCCCGCGGGCGCAGGGCGGCGACGGCGAGGGCCCTCTGCGCCTCGAGGGCCCAGGTCCGTCGCGCGTACGCCTGCGCGGCGATGGCCTCGGCGTGCGCGCGGGCGACAGCGATGAACGGGGTGTCGTAGGGGACCTCGAAGAGGGGGAGGCCGCGCTCGGCGCATGCGGAGGCGAGGAGGTCCGGGATGCCGTCCCGCTGCACCTCGGTGCCGAAGCCGAGGGCGGCGACCCCGCGCTCGACGAGCCGTGCGACGTAGGCGGCGGTGCCCTCCGGATCGTCGTCGGCGAGCTGGGTTCCCGTCGTGAGCAGGAGGAGGTCGTCGGCGAGGAACGGCGTGGGGTCGGCGAGGTCGGAGCTGTGCACCCAGCGCAGCGGATGGTCGATGCCGTCCTCGCGGAGCGTGTCCTCGGCGGAGACGAGGCGGAGCCGCAGGTCGCGGCGGCGCAGCAGCGTGCGCAGCGTCGGTTCGTTCATCGCCCATCTCCCGCGTCGCCCGTCCGCGCGGCGACGAAGGAAAGTATACAGAGCGGCGAATATTGGAGAGAACTTGTCCGAGTCGGTGAATGCTTGCGGTGCGCGGTCGGGCCTACGCTCACGGACATGACTCTTCTCGACGCGGCAGGTTCGGCACAGACGGCGGAGCACGCCGTTCCTCTCGGAGGTCCGGATCTTCCGCAGGAGCGCCGCCTCGTCACCGCGCTCCCCGGCCCCCGCTCGCAGGAGATCCTCGCTCGCAAGGCCGCCGCCGTCCCCGCGGGCGTCGGGCACACCGTCCCCATCGCCGCCGTGGCCGCGGGGGGCGGAGTCGTCGTCGACGCCGACGGGAACTCCCTCATCGACCTGGGCAGCGGCATCGCCGTCACGGGCGTCGGCAACGCGCATCCCGGCGTCTCCGCCGCCGTGTCCGCGCAGGTCGCGCAGTTCACCCACACGTGCTTCATGATCGCGCCGTACGCCTCCTACATCGAGGTGGCCGAAGCGCTCAACCGCCTCACGCCCGGCAGCTTCGCCAAGAAGAGCGCGCTGTTCAACTCCGGGGCCGAGGCCGTGGAGAACGCCGTCAAGATCGCCCGTCGCTATACCGGCAGGCAGGCGGTCGTCGCCTTCGACCACGCCTACCACGGGCGTACCAACCTCACCATGGCGCTCACTGCGAAGGCGATGCCCTATAAGAGCGGCTTCGGGCCCTTCGCCTCAGAGATCTACCGCGCGCCCGCCTCCTACCCGTATCGCGATGGGCTCACCGGCCCGGAGGCCGCGGCCCGTACGATCTCCCAGCTGGAGAAGCAGATCGGCTCCGACAGCATCGCCGCGGTCCTCATCGAGCCGATCCAGGGCGAGGGCGGCTTCATCGTCCCCGCGGAGGGCTACCTTCCCGCGATCGTCGACTGGTGCCACGACAAGGGCATCGTCTTCATCGCCGACGAGGTGCAGACGGGCTTCGCGCGCACGGGGGCGATGTTCGCGAGCGAGATCTTCGGCATCGAGCCCGATCTCATCACGACGGCCAAGGGCATCGCGGGCGGCCTCCCGCTCTCGGCCGTCACGGGGCGCGCGGAGATCATGGACGCCGTCCAGCC
>JAATFJ010000263.1 GCA_015655255.1 Actinomycetales bacterium
CGTCCTCGCCTGCGGGTGCGAACCGCGCCACGGGTGTGGTCACGAGCGTGTCTGTCGGTGCCGGTGATGAGGTGGGACAGGGATCAACGCTGTACACCGTGGATCTGAGACCGGTGGTCATCGCACAGGGACAGACGCCCGCGTTCCGTGACATCTCGGAGGGAACGAAAGGCCCAGACGTCGCCCAGGTGCAGGAGATGCTCGTCGCTACCGGGCACTTCTCCGGAACCGCCGATGGCGTCGCCGGCCCCTACACGGTGCGGGCCATCCAGGCCTGCAGAAATCTCTCGGCGTCGAAGCCTCCGGCACGATCGCCGCAGGAGACATCCTCTTCGTCCCCTCGCTCCCCGCTCGCGTGACCCTCGATGACACGCTGGTCACCCGCGGCGCGTCGCTATCCGGAGGAGAGAACGTCCTCAAAGCTCTCCCCTCCGCCCCGCAATTCACGATCCCTGTGACGGATGCGCAGGCCGCGATGATTCCCGCAGGCTCCCGTGTCGAGGTGCAAGGGCCCCAGGGACAGACCTGGACAGCGGTCGCCGGAGAGCAGCAGCGCGACGAGAACAACGGCATCACCGTCCTCTTGGAGGACCCCAACGGCACACAGATCTGTGGCGCCGACTGCGGACAGATCCCCGCAACCGGACAAACGATCCTCTCCACCCGGATTGTCACCGTCGAGACAGTGGCCGGGCTTGTCGTTCCTTCCTCCGCGCTCATCACCGCTGCGGACGGCTCCTCCGCCGTCATCGACGAAGAAGGACGCCGCATCACCGTCAGCGTGGATACCTCGGCGAAAGGAATGTCCGTCGTCTCCGGCGTCGACGAGGGAACGAGAGTGCGCGTGCCCGCGAGCGAAACGAACGCAGAATGAGCGACGCCGTTCTGGAGGCTCGCGACCTCAGATTCGGCTACACGCCTGGAAAGAACCTGCTGGACAAGTGGTCTGCTTCCTTCCCCCGCGGGGCCACGACGGCTCTCACCGGCCCCTCCGGCCGCGGAAAGTCCACGCTCCTCTATCTCCTGGGACTCATGCTCCACCCCACCGGAGGAGAGATTCGCATCGACGGAACACGCGTCGACGCATTGCGCGACGCCGACCGTGCACACCTCCGTGCCGAGCGATTCGGCTTCGTGTTCCAGGACGCCGCCCTGGATGCCACGCGCACCGTTCTCGACAACGTCACCGAGACAGCGCTCTACCCCTTCGAGCGACGTCGGACCGTCGAACCGCAGGCCAGAGAGCTGTTAGAACGTTTCGGTGTGGATGTCCCGCCCGACCGTAAACCGGGACAGGTATCCGGAGGCCAAGCGCAGCGCATCGCGCTATGCCGAGCGCTCCTCCGGGAACCCTCCATCCTCCTCGCCGACGAGCCCACGGGAAACCTCGATCCCACCACCACCGGACTCGTCGTCGATGCGATGAAAGCACACGCGGAATCCGGCGCCACTGTCATCATCGTCACTCACTCCCCCGACGTCGCCGCAGCCTGCGACAGCGAGATTCGACTGTGAACCGCGAGATACTGCGCGAAGCGGTCGCCTCCGCACGATCCCAGCCCGTCGCCTCCATCGTCACACTCCTCGTCGTCGTCGGAATGATCCTCTCCGTGATGCTCACCACCGGCCGCACAGTCGGTGCAGAACAGCAGGTACTCGGCTCCATCGACTCCGCAGGAACACGCTCCATCACCATCCGCGCCGAAGACGGCGCCGGCGTGACAAGCGACGTCCTCGACCGTATCTCCCATATCGACGGCATCGAGTGGTCCGCCGCTTTCTCTTCCGCCCGAGACGCCACCAACGCGCAGTTCACCGACGGAACACGCGTTCCCATCCGCTATGCCTACGGAAGCCACCTCGAACGACTCGGAATCCCCGCCACCTCCGCAGACCCCGGACACCTCGCCTGGGCCTCCGACACGGCACTCACCCAGCTCGGGCTTCCCGACGCTTCAGGAGGCATCACGCTCACCGGAGGCGAAAGCCTTGGCATCGCCGGACGCATCGAGGTACCTGACTTCCTCACCTCCTTCGAGCCCCTCGTCCTCGCACCGCAACCGGTCGGCCAGCAACCCGCGACGGTGAACATCATCCTCGTCATCGCCAAGACCCCGGAACTCGTCGCTCCCGTCAGCGACGCCGTCCTCTCCGTGCTCGCCGCCGACGACGCCACCAAGGTATCTGTGCAGACCAGTGAGGCCCTCGCCGAGCTCCGCGGACTCATCGAAGGTCAACTCGGGTCGTTCTCACGCGGCCTCGTCCTCGCTGTGCTCGCCCTCACCGCGATACTCGTCGCAGTCCTCCTCTACGGTCTCGTCATGATGCGCCGCAAGGATTTCGGCCGTCGCCGCGCCCTCGGCGCCACCCGCGGACTCATCATCGGACTGCTCCTCACCCAGACCGCACTCCTCGCCGTCACCGGCATCGCCGTCGGCA
>JAATFJ010000109.1 GCA_015655255.1 Actinomycetales bacterium
GGCATCTTCCTGCGGCTCGTGCGCACCAACGTCATCGGCACCTACAACATGCCCTACATCGACGCGGCGCGCTCGCGCGGCGTCCGCGAGGGGCGCCTCGTCCGCACCCACGCCTACCGCCCCGCGCTCATCCCCATCATCACCGTCATCGGCATGCAGATCGCGCTCATGCTCGGCGGCGCAGTGCTGACCGAGTCGACCTTCGAGTGGAAGGGCCTCGGCTTCCAGCTGGTGGCCTATCTGTCGGCGCGCGACTTCGTGGCCGTGCAGGGCATCGTCGCGATGATCGCGATCATCGTCGCCCTCACCAACTTCGTCGTCGACATCATCGCCGCGTTCATCGACCCGAGGGTGAGGTACTGAGATGGCGAAAAAGCCCCTCCTCGATCGCCTGCCGATCGTCTCCTCCTGGCGGCAGTCGGTCGGCCTGCAGCGCGGGATGCTCACGGCAGGACTCGTCATCTGCGTGGTGTTCGTGCTCACGGCGCTGCTCGCGCCCGTCCTCGCCCCCTACGGCTACTCGGCGCTGTCCGCCGACGGTGTGAAGTTCGGCACCCGCCAGCCCCCGAGCGCCGCACACCCTTTGGGTACGACGATCGGTGGCTTCGATGTGCTCTCCCGGGTGCTGTGGGGCGCGCAGACCGCGCTCATCGTCATCATCGTCGCCGTCCTCATGTCGATCATCATCGGCGTGCTGCTGGGCCTCGTCTCCGGGTACATCGGCGGCTGGCTCGACCGTGTCCTCGTCGTCATCTGCGATGCGATCTACGCCTTCCCCTCGCTGCTGCTCGCCATCGTCACGGCGATCATCATCACAGGCGGCCAGGCGAGCCTCGTCGGCGGCGTGCTCGCCGCGGCGATCTCCATCACGGTCGTCTTCATCCCGCAGTACTTCCGCGTCGTGCGCGCGGAGACGGTGCGGATCAAGTCGGAGGCCTTCGTCGAATCCGCGAAGGTTGTCGGCGCATCGACGTGGCGGATCATGTTCCGTCACGTCATGCGCAACGCGACGAGAACCCTGCCGCTCGTGTTCACCCTGAACGCCTCCGAGGCGATTCTCACTCTCGCCGGGCTCGGCTTCCTCGGCTTCGGCATCGAGCCCACGAAGGCCGCGGAGTGGGGATACGACCTCAACCGCTCGATCCAGGACGTCACGAGCGGCGTGTGGTGGACCGCGATCTTCCCCGGTCTCGCGATCGTCCTCGTCGTGCTGGGGATCACGCTCGTCGGGGAGAGCCTCAATGACCTCGCCGACCCGCGGCTGCGCACTCGACGGCGCACCGCAAAACGCCTTCCTGCCGTGACAGAGAGGACGAGCGCATGAGCGACGACATGCTCGCGGTGAGCATCCGCGACCTCGATGTGACCTTCGCCACGGACGGCGGTGACGTTCATGCCGTGAACGGCATAGACCTCGACGTCCGCGCCGGGGAGGTCCTCGCCGTCGTCGGCGAGTCGGGCAGCGGCAAGACCGTGACGGCACGTTCCCTGCTGGGACTCCTGCCGGAGACCGCGGACGTCACCGGCACGATCCTCCTGAACGGCACCGATATCGTCTCGCTGTCACACGAGCAGCTGCGGCGCCGCCGCGGCGCCGAGGCGGCAATGATCTTCCAGGAGCCGATGACGGCACTGAACCCCGTGTTCACGGTGGGCTGGCAGATCGCCGAGGCGCTGCGCGCCCACGCGCGCATCGGCAAGAAGGAGGCGAGGTCGCGCGCCATCGACATCCTCCGGCGCGTAGGCATCCCCGAGCCGGAACGCCGCGTCGACGATTATCCGCACCAGTTCTCGGGTGGCCAGAAGCAGCGCATCGTGATCGCGCAGGCGCTCGTGATGAATCCTCAGCTCATCATCGCCGACGAGCCGACGACGGCGCTCGATGTCACCGTGCAGGCGGAGATCCTCGATCTGCTCCGGCGCTGCCGCGACGAGTTCGGTGCCGCCGTCGTGCTCATCACGCACAACATGGGCGTCGTCGCCGATCTCGCCGATCGCGTCGCCGTGATGTACCGCGGCGACATCGTCGAGACCGCACCCGTGCAGCAGCTGTTCGGCGATCCGCAGAACGCGTACACGCGGCAGCTGCTCGCGGCGGTGCCGCGGCTCTCCGTGGCTGACCGGCAGTACTCCGGCGACGGTGGCACCCCCGTCGTGACGGCCACGGACCTCGTCATCGAGTACCCGGGGCGGTTCCGTAGCAGCGGTTTCCGTGCTGTCGATGCGGTGTCCTTCGACATCCGGCCCGGCGAGGTCCTCGGTCTCGTCGGAGAGTCCGGATCCGGGAAGACGACGATCGGTCGCGCGCTCGCGGGGCTCGCCCCCGTCACGGGCGGCTCCCTCCGCGTCCTGGGCGCCGAGATGAACGGTATCCGCGAACGCCAGTTCCGGCCGCTGCGTCGTGAGATCGGCTTCGTGTTCCAGGATCCCGGTTCGAGCTTCAATCCGCTGCTCACGATCGGCCAGTGCGTCGCAGAGCCCCTGCTCGTGCACGGGTACTCCGAGTCCACCGCCGAGGCACGGGTCGCGGAACTCCTCGAGGCCGTGCAACTGCCCGCGGAATACGCGGAGCGCTTCCCGCATGAGCTTTCCGGAGGTCAGCGTCAGCGCGCGAGCCTCGCCAGGGCACTCGTGCTGGAGCCGAAGCTCGTGATCGCCGATGAGCCGACGAGCGCGCTCGACGTGTCTGTGCAGGCGCGGGTGCTGGAGCTCTTCACTGAGCTGCAGCAGCATTTCGGCTTCGCCGCGCTGTTCATCACCCACGACCTCGCCGTCGTGGACATGCTTGCGCATCGCGTCGTCGTGCTGCATCAGGGGCGTGTCGCCGAACAGGGTCGGACGGCAGATGTCCTTGGCGCACCACAGGACGCCTACACCCA
>JAATFJ010000181.1 GCA_015655255.1 Actinomycetales bacterium
ACCGTGCGCAACGTGGGCTACCGCTTCAATGTCTACGACGACGACCAGCTCGCCTCCGCACGGTAATCCACAGAGACCTCTTCCGTTCATACGATCGATACCTGGCGGTGACAAAATGGTTTCTATGATGGACCCCGCACTCTCCGACTCAGGTCTCGGCGACGCCGAGGACGACGACTTCGACGCCGTCGCGCCGACGGACTCGCAATTGCCGGATCACCGCTACCTTGATCGCGAGATCAGCTGGCTCGCCTTCAACCAGCGCGTTCTCGAGCTCGCAGAGGCCCCGACGCTGCCGGAGCTGGAGCGTGCGAACTTCCTCGCGATCTTCGCCAGCAACCTCGATGAGTTCTTCATGGTGCGCGTCGCGGGTCTCAAGCGTCGCATCCTCACGGGCCTCGCCGTCCCCACCAACGTGGGCCGCGCCCCCGTGGATGTGCTCTCGGATATCTCGCGTGAGGCGCACACCCTGCAGCTCAGACACGCGTCCGCGTGGACGGATCTCATCCGCCCCGCCCTCGCAGACGCGGGAGTGGAGTTCGCGGAGTGGGAAGACCTCACCGACGGGGAACGGGAGGCGCTCTCCGAGTACTTCCAGGCGCAGGTCTTCCCTGTGCTCATGCCGCTCGCCGTCGACCCCGCCCATCCCTTCCCGTACATCTCAGGGCTCTCCCTCAATCTCGCCATCCGAATCAGAAACGCCCGCACCGGCCGCCAGGAGTTCGCTCGTCTCAAGGTGCCGCCCATGTTGCCCCGGTTCGTGGAGGTACCCAGCGACAGCGAGATCACGCGCTTCCTCCGCCTCGAAGTGCTCATCGCCAATCACCTCGAGGATCTCTTCCCCGGCATGGAGGTGCTCGACCACCACGCCTTCCGCCTCACGCGTAACGAGGACGTGGAGATCGAGGAGGACGAGTCGGAGAACCTCATCCAGGCGCTGGAGGCCGAGCTCCTCCGGCGCCGGTTCGGTCCGCCCATCCGCCTGGAGATCACGGACGATATGGACGATGTCACGCTCGACCTGCTCATCAAGGAGCTCGACATCACGGAGCAGGAGGTCTACCGCCTCCCCGGTCCGCTGGACCTCCGCGGCCTGTTCGGGCTGGGGCGGCTGAATAGGCCCGACCTGCGCTATCCCCCGCATCTGCCGACGACGGCCGTTGCCTTCCAGCCCGGGGACAACAACGAGCGTCCGGATATCTTCGCCGCCATCCGCAAGGGTGATGTGCTCGTACACCACCCCTACGAATCCTTTGCGACGAGCGTGCAGGCCTTCCTCGAACAGGCCGCCCGCGATCCGCAGGTCCTCGCCATCAAGCAGACGCTCTACCGCACCTCGGGCGACAGCCCCATCGTGCAGGCGCTCATCGACGCCGCGGAGGCCGGCAAGCAGGTCCTCGCGCTCGTCGAGGTCAAGGCGCGCTTCGACGAGGCGAACAACATCGTCTGGGCGCGGAAGCTGGAGAAGGCGGGCGTACACGTCGTCTACGGTCTCGTGGGGCTGAAGACACACTGCAAGCTCGCGCTCGTCATCCGTCAGGAGGAGGGCGGCGCGCTACGCAGCTACTCCCACGTCGGAACGGGCAACTACAACCCCAAGACGAGCCGGCTCTACGAGGACTTCGGTCTCTTCACCGCGGATGCGCAGGTGGGCAAGGACCTCACACGACTCTTCAACGAGCTCTCCGGCTACGCCATCGAGAAGAAGTTCAAGCGCCTCCTCGTCGCCCCGCTGCATCTGCGCAAGGGGCTGCTGCGCAACATCGAGAGTGAGCGGGAGAACGCACTGGCGGGCAAGCCCGCGCATATCCGCATCAAGGTCAACTCGATGGTCGATGAGGAGATCATCGATGCGCTCTACCGCGCGAGCCAGGCAGGCGTACGCGTGGAGGTGTGGGTGCGCGGCATCTGCAGCCTGCGCACCGATCTGCCGGGCGTGAGCGACAACATCACGGTGCGCTCGATCCTCGGCCGTTACCTGGAGCACTCCCGGATCTTCGCGTTCGCGGGCGACGGCGAACCGCAGGTGTACATCGGCAGCGCCGACATGATGCACCGTAACCTCGACCGGCGCGTGGAGGCGCTCGTGCGAGTCACGGATCCGGGCCACGTGCGCGAACTCCTCGACTTCTTCGACCTCGCCCTCGACGACGGCACGAACTCCTGGCACCTCGGCGCGGAGGGGACCTGGGTGCGGCACACCGTCGATGCGAATGGCAAGGCCCTCATCGACCTGCAGGATAGAACCATGAGTCAGATCCGCCGTCGCCGACGCACGAGAACGGCCCGATGACCCTGTCTCGGGAAGACCAGTCGACCGACCGCGCCGTCTACGCGGCGGGCGGTGTCGTGTGGCGCCTCGTCGACAACAAGCTGCATGTCCTCCTCATCCACCGCACCAAGTACCGCGATGTGAGCCTGCCCAAGGGCAAGGTCGATCCCGGTGAGATGCTCGCGCAGACGGCGGTGCGGGAGATCGCCGAGGAGACCGGCATCCGCGTCGTCCTGGGCCCTCCCGTCGGCGTGAGCCGATACTTCATGCGTCCCGGACGCCAGAAGGTCGTGCATTACTGGGCCGCGGAAGCGACGGAGAGCGCAATCCGCGACTCGACGTTCGTCCCCAACGGGGAGATCGCCGCGCTGGAGTGGATGAGCCTGCGGGCGGCGCGGAAGGCGCTCAGCTATCCCATGGACGTGGAGATCCTCGACGAGTTCGAGAAGCTCGTCGACGACGGCGTGCGGCAGACATTCCCGCTCATCGTGCTGCGGCATGCGAAGGCCGCACCCCGCTCGTAGTGGAAGGGCAGCGATGCGTCCCGTCCGCTCACCGAACGCGGGAAGAAGCAAGCGGCGGCCATCGTGGCACCGCTGCGCGCCTTCGGCGTGCGCCGTATCCTGACGAGCAACGCCGTGCGCTGCGTGCAAACGGTGACGCCGCTCGCGCATGCGCTCGGGCGGAAGCCGCGCGAGACGGTGGAGCTGAGCCAGGACGCGTGGGAGGACGGCGTCGCCGACATCCGCACCGTCATCGGCAAACGGGTGCGCAAGCGCACGCCCGCCGTCATCTGCAGCCATGGTCCCGTGCTGCCGGGAATCCTCTCCGAACTCGCTCTCGCGACGGGCACACTGCACGGCTCCTACCTGGGGAGTGCGGCGGCGCTGGAGGTCGGCGCGTTCTCCGTCGTGCACCTCTCCGCGACGAATCCCGGCTCCGGGATCATCTCCATCGAGACGCACGTTCCCAAGGCCTGAGTCCTACCGGACTCCCCCCGTTCACCTCCCGTTTACCTGCGCGGGAGAGTCTCGTTAACCGCCCGCTCTAACGTCACTGTGTGTGCCCCGCACCGGGCCCCACCATTCCACGATCGAAGGATCCACAGTGAAGACTTCCCGAATCGCACGCATCGGCGCCGTCGGCGCCATTGCCATCATGGCTCTCGCAGGTTGCGCCTCGAACGACACTTCCGGGAGCACCAGCTCCAGTGAGCCCTCCAGCTCCCCCAGCAGCGACGCCTACACGATCGACTCAAGCCTCAGCGGCACCATCACCGCCGGTGGCTCCAGCGCCCAGTCCAACGCGCAGGCCGCGTGGACGAGCGCCTACACCGCGCAGGCGGGCGGCGTGACCATCAACTATGACAAGTCGCAAGGATCGGGCGGTGGCGTCACGAACTTCCTCAGCGGCGCCTACGACTTCGCCGGCTCCGACTCCCCCCTCACGGCCGAGCAAACCACCGAGTCCGCTGCACTGTGCACCGAGGGCGGCCTGAACATCCCGATCTACCTCGACGGTGTCGCCATCGTCTTCAACATCGACGGCGTCGACAGCCTCACCCTGAGCGGCGAGACGATCGCGAAGATCTTCAACCTACAGATCACCGACTGGTCCGACCCGGCGATCACCGAGGACAACGGCTCCGAGCTCCCCGCGGGCTCCATCACCACGGTGGCGCGTTCCGACGGTTCCGGCACGACGCAGAACTTCACCAACTACCTCGCCGCAGCCCAGGCCGACGCATGGCCCTACGCGGCGGACAAGAACTGGCCCGTCTCCGGCAACGTCTCCCTCCAGAAGGGCGGCTCTGGCGTCGTCGAGGCCGTGAAGTCCGGCTCCGGCACGATCGGCTACGCCGACCACTCTGCGATCGGTGACCTCAACGCCGCCGCCATCCTCCAGGACGGTACAGCTCTCGAGTACAGCGCCGAGGCCGTCACCAAGACGTTCGAAGTCGCCGCGGTTGACGAGTCCAACGGCGTCGAGGGCGACCTCTCCAAGAGCTTCGACTACTCCCAGCTCACTGCCGAGACGTACCCGATCCCGCTGGTCTCCTACGCCGTCGTCTGCTCCACGTTCCAGGACAGCACGCAGGCGGAGCTCACCAAGTCCTACCTCGGCTTCGTCACGAGCGACCAGGGCCAGGCCGTCGCGGCCAAGAACGCCGGTTCCGCGCCGCTCCCCGAGAGCGTGCTCACGGCAGCCGCCGAGACGATCGACAGCATCAAGTAACGCCCCGCCGGCCCTCCTCCCCCTTCCCGGGGGAGGAGGGTTCAGCCGGTCTTCCGGGCCATCGTCCGGCGGATCAGCTGAATCCCTTCGCCGCAGATGTTCCATCCGTTTACAACCAGGAAGCCACATGACTGATGCTCCATACGAGGGGACGCCATGACTGATCAGGCGGCGCAACGCACCGGGTCCGCGCAGGCCAGCGGTCGCGGTAGCGCGAAGAGGCGTCCGGGAGACACGTTCTTCCTCGGCCTATCCACCGCATCGGCCATATCGATCATGGTCATCCTCGCCGGTGTCGCGATCTTCCTCATCATTCGCGGTCTTCCCGCCATCACGGCCAACTGGTCCGAGGTCTCGCAGCTCTCGGGGTACCAGAACCGCGACTGGGGCAACTTCTGGAACTACGTCGCCCCGCTTCTCTGGGGAAGCATCTGGTCGGCGTTCATCGCGCTCATCATCGGCGCCCCCATCGCGATCGGCATCGCGATGTTCATCTCCCACTACGCACCCCGCAAGATCGCCGGCTTCCTCGGCTACGTCATCGACCTCCTCGCGGCCGTGCCGTCAATCGTCTTCGGCCTGTGGGGCATCATCGTCGTCCGCCCCTTCCTCCTTCCCTTCGCGGACTTCCTCAACCAGTACCTCGGCTGGCTGCCGTTCTTCTCCGGCCCCGTGTCGAAGACGGGATCGACGATGCTCGCCGGTGGTGTGGTGCTCGCCGTCATGATCCTCCCCATCATCACCTCGCTCACCCGCGAAATCTTCCTGCAGACCCCGCGTCTGCACGAGGAGGCGGCTCTTGCGCTCGGCGCCACGCGCTGGGAGATGATCCGCCTTGCCGTGCTCCCCTACGCCCGCAGCGGCATGGTCTCTGCCACGCTCCTCGGCCTGGGCCGCGCGCTCGGTGAGACGATGGCGATCGCTCTCATCATCTCCCCTTCGCTCATCTTCTCCGTGCAGTTGCTCACCGACGGCTACAACTCGCAGACCATCGCCGCGAACATCGCGCTGAACTTCCCCATCGCGGAGGACATCCAGCGCTCCGCCCTCATCGGCACGGGCCTCATGCTCTTCGTCGTCTCGCTCGCCGTGAACATGCTCGCCCGCTACATCGTCGTCGCCACGGGGCCCGGCGCGAAGAAGTCTCGGAAGAAAGGCAAGCGCTCATGAGTGCGACGGCCGATGCGACGACCACACGCTCCGAGAGCATGAGCCTCACGCAGGGACAGCTCCCCCGGTTCATGGAGCCCATCACCGCCGCCGCGGTGGCCGCGGTGCTCGCGGTCGTCCTCTTTGTCATCACGCAGCACCTGTCGATCCCGGTGTGGCTCATCCTCACCGCGATCTTCTACCTCCTCGTGATCGGGATCGCCTCCACGATCGTCGAGAACCGACGCAAGGCCGTCGACCGACTCGTGCGCGGACTAGTCACGTGCGCCTTCCTCCTCGCCGTCATCCCGCTGGTCTCCACCCTGTGGACGGTCATCA
This sequence comes from Actinomycetales bacterium, assembly GCA_015655255.1. Next base: position 5,996 of record JAATFJ010000181.1, read on the forward strand.
GCAAGGGCATCGAGGTCGTCGACTGGAACTTCATCACGAGCGTCGGCGGCACGCAGTTCAACCCCGACACCCTGGAGGTCGTCTACCAGCCGGGCGCCTGGCAGGCGATCGCCGGCACGCTCATCATCACCGGCATCGCCGCATTGATCTCGGTGCCGATCGGTATCCTCACGGCCGTCTACCTCACCGAGTACGCGCAGCCGAACAATCCGCTCCGCCGCATCGTCACCTTCCTCGTCGACGTCATGACGGGCATCCCCTCGATCGTCGCCGGTCTGTTCGCGTTCTCCCTGTTCACCCTCGTCGTGGGCCCGAAGGCGTTCAGCGGATTCTCCGCCTCCGTCGCGTTGTGCGTGCTCATGATCCCCATCGTGGTCCGCTCCACGGAGGAGATGATTCGGCTCGTCCCGCACGACCTGCGGGAGGCCTCCCTCGCCCTCGGCGTACCGCGCTCGACCACGATCATCAAGATCGTGCTGCGTACCGCGGCAAGCGGCATCGTCACCGGTGTCGTGCTCGCCGTGGCACGCGTCATCGGGGAGACCGCGCCGATCTTCATCGCCGCGAGCTTCACCGACAACTTCAACGCGAATCCCTTCGAGGGGGCGATGCAGACGCTCCCGGTCATGGCTTACACGAGCTACAGCTTCCCTGGAACCGACATCGATGCCTCTCAGGCCCAGGCCTGGGGCGCAGCGGTGCTCCTGGTCATCCTCGTCGTCATCTTCAACCTGATCGCCCGCCTCGTCGCGACCCTGTTCGCGCCGAAGAGCCGCTAACGCAAGGAAGGCGCACCCGCGTGTCCAAGAGCATCGAAGTCAACGACCTCAACGTCTACTACGGCGATTTCCTCGCCGTCGAAGGCGTGAACATCGACATCCGCCCCAAGACGGTCACGGCGTTCATCGGCCCGTCCGGGTGCGGGAAGTCGACCTTCCTGCGC
>JAATFJ010000120.1 GCA_015655255.1 Actinomycetales bacterium
GTCTGGTTCCCGCAGCCCGCTCCGGCGGATCACCCGTGGCGGTCGATGCCGCACAACGCAATGACCCCGCATACCTCTGGCACCTCGCTGCCCTCGCAGGCGAAGTATGCTGCGGGGACGCGGGAGATCCTGGAGGCCTACTTCGAGGGACGCGACATCCGGCCCGAGTACATCATCGTCCAGGGCGGTGGGTACGCGGGAACGGGCGCGCACTCCTACGCCAAGAAGTGACCCGAGGGGTGTGAACACACATGCGCGCCGGGGTCATGCGATCCCGGCGCGCATGTGTGCCGGACAGGAGGGAGCAAAGGTGCTGCTCAACCAGCTGGAGTACTTCGTGACGCTCGCGCAGGAGGAGCACTTCGGTCGCGCCGCCGCCGCATCCTTCATCTCGCAGTCGACCCTGTCCGAGGCGATCCGTAAGCTCGAGATCGATCTCGGCGTGTCCCTCGTGCACCGAGGACGCACCTACGAAGGACTCACCACGGAGGGGGAGATGGTCCTCGTCTGGGCGAGGAAGATGCTCGCCGACCGGCAGTCCCTTTCCGATGAGCTCTCCGCCTCGCGGGAACAGCTCGTGCGCCAGGTCCGCTTCGGCGTCATCCCCTCGGGGACATCGGCGGCGGCAGCGGTCGTCTCCGCGCTCGCTAGGGCACATCCCCGCGTGACCGCGGAACTGGTGACCTCGATGAACTCCGACGAGATCGTGCAGCGGGTGCGCAACTACGACCTCGACGTCGGCGTGATCCACCCCTCTGCGGCCGTGGACCCTGCCCTGCACGTCCGCGCCCTCCCCGAGGTCCGGTCCGTCGTCGTCGCGCACTCCTCCGTCTTCCCCGAGGACACCGAGGAGGTCACCGGGGCCATGCTCGCACGTGCCCCGCTGTGCCTTCTCGAACCGCGCATGAGAGCGCGGCAGATTTTCGATCAGGCGATGGAGGCTGCCGGGCTCCACATCCGGCCGCGTATCGAATCCGACTCCGTCGAGGGCCTTCTCGCCATGGTCTCGGATGCGTCATGGGCCGCCGTCGTGCCCGGGCCCGCCGTCGCGCATCGTCTGGATGCCTCCGTGCGCATTTTTCCGCTCATCGCGCCCCTCGTCAGCACCCCCATCGCGCTCATCCGCCTGCGCGAAGACCCCACGCCCGCGATCGCCGCAGCGATCGATCAGGCGGTCGCCGACACGCACCGCTGATCCGCGATGTCCTGCCTCGCCGGGCGGAAAGGAAGAACCCCCATGCCTCCTCGACTGCTCACCCGTACCCAGCCGACCCTGCCCCTCGGCGCCGTCCTCTCCGCGTCCGTGGCCGCGGCGCTCACGATCGCCGCGCTCGGACTCCTTGCGCAGGGGACAGGTCTCGCCGTGCTCATCGCGGCCTTCGGGGCCTCCTGCGTCATCGTCTTCACCTTCCCCGCGGCGCCGCTCTCGCAGCCGATCAACGTCGTCGCGGGTCACCTCCTGTCGGCGTTCGTCGGCGTGCTCGCCCGTGCGACGCTCCCCGTCACCTGGTGGAGCATGGCGCTCGCCGTCGGCATCGCGCTCGGTGTCATGGCCGCGCTACGTGTCACCCATCCGCCCGCAGGAGGCAACCCCCTCGCGGCGATGATGGGCGGCGAGGGGTGGTTCTTCCTAGTCCCCGTCCTCGTCGGCGCTGTGCTCATCGCCGTCTGTGGCGAGGGATATCGCTGGTGGGACCGCCGAGCCGCACGGAGAGCGGCGGCCGCGACGGGCGTGCGGGCGTCTGGCTCCTGAACGCGTGCGAGACTCGTGGCGGAAGGAGTTCCGGCCATGATTCTCCCCGCGCCCCTCGCGACCTCCGTGCCGATCGTGGCCGCACCCATGGCGGGCGGGCCCACGACGCCGACGCTCGCGCTCGCCGTCGCCGCCGCCGGAGGGCTCCCCTTCCTCGCGGCGGGCTACAAGACCCCCGCGGCGATGGCGGCCGAGATCGAGGAGGTCCGCGCGGCGGGCGTCCCCTTCGGCGTCAACCTCTTCGTTCCCGCCGCTCCGTCCATCGACCTCGATGCGTTCCGGGCCTACGCGGAAGAGCTCCGCGGTGACGCCGAGTCCTTCGGGCTCCGGCTACACGCGGACCCCGTGGACGACGACCACCACTGGGCGGAGAAGCTCACTGTCCTTTTCGCCCCTCCCGTGCCCCTCGTCTCGTTCACCTTCGGGGTGCCCGCGGCTGCCGAGATCGCCGCGCTCCGAGATGTGGGCACGTGCGTCCTCGTCACGGTGACGTCTGTGCAGGAGGCGCGCACGGCGCTCGCCGCGGGGGCCGACGGACTCGTCGTGCAGGGGCCGGGCGCGGGCGGCCACAGCGCCGTCCACGACCCTGCCGGGCTTCCCGCCCCCGGACCGACGGATGCCCTCGTCGCTGCGGTCCGCGCGGAGACGAGCGGACCGCTTATCGCGGCGGGCGGCGTGGACGGGCCGAGAGCCGTGCGCGCCCTGCGCGCGGCGGGGGCCGACGCGGTCGCTGCGGGCACCCTCTTCCTTCTCGCCGACGAGGCGGGCACGGCACCCACGCATCGGCGTGCTCTGCAGAACCCTGCGTTCTCGGAGACGGTTCTTACGCGCGCCTTCACAGGAAGGATCGCGCGTTCCCTGCGCAACGACTTCATCGACCGTCACGAGAGGTCAGCGCCCGTCGCCTACCCTGCCGTGCACCATCTCACGCGCCCGATCCGGCAGGCGGCGAGCGCCGTAGGAGACGCACAGCGGCTGCACCTCTGGGCGGGCATCGGCTATCGCCGTGCGCGTCCGCTTCCCGCCGCGGAGATCGTGCGCTGGCTCGCGGGCGAGAGGGACGGACACTGAGGTTTTCTCATCCGACGGAGTCCTGCATCCGGCGGTGATCGCCTCCTCCGCCGTGAAAAGTATGAATTTCTAGGATGAATTAATTACCTTCATCGCCGGAAAACACGGGCGAGCGCCTCGTGAGGGGGAGCCGCGGAGGAAAACTCACCCGGACGGATGCGGAAGAAGGGTGAGATAATTTCGGTGGGGAGCGCAGCCGCCGTTCGTGGATGCGCGCAGACGGGGCTGAATCACGGTCGCGGCCAGACGGAACTGGGATCCGTCGGGTGCCCTCGGTCCGGGAGTCATTCCGGGTGGAGTGCACGGTCGCTGTGGAACGGTCCGAGCCCGGGGCCGGCCCCTGCTGCGCACAATACGAACGATCTGCTGCGGATATCTCGGCCGCCGCGTTACTTGGGGTACGCGGTGCTAGGGGAGAGAGATGAATGCACTTGGGGAAGTTGCGACTCGGGCGGGTGGGGAGTGGGGCTCCCTGTTCTCCGGGTCGCACGAGCTGCCGCTGATCCAGCGCGACAGGCTCGTCACCACCATCCTCGGACAGCCGTCCGGATGGATGGCCATGACGGGCGCCCCCGGAATCGGAAAGAGCACGACGCTGAGGTCCGTGGCCCGGCACGACGCCGGTGCTCCCGCGCTTCTGCGCATGGGTCCGCAGCACATCACGGCACCGATGCTCATCGAGGAGATGGAGAAGGCGGTCCAGGCGCAGCGGAGCGCTCCGGACCCCCAGCCACGCGCTCCTGTCGTCCTCATCGATGACTTCGACTGGTTCATCTGGGAGGGCGATCTCCGCGAGATCGAGAGCTTCCTCCTTCGCCACCCCGGGGTGCTCGTCGCCACGGCGAGCGTCGAACGCCTCGTCGATGTGCTGGGCCGTGTCCCGGACACAGCGTTCGCCGAGGTCCTTCCCGAAGACCTCCACCTCACCGTCGATGAGGTCTCGGAACTCGTCCGGAGGGCTCTGGGCATCACGGAGGTCGGCGGGCTGGTCGACGAGATCCACACGGGCCTGGGCGGCTACGCCCTCGCCGTGCAGGTGGCACTGGACCGGATGCGCTCGGAAGACGCGAGCAGCCTCGTTGCCGCGACCGGATTCGTGCACGCCCTGCCGCGCATCGGGGAGGTCGCGCGACGCGTGCTGCCGCGCGAGACGACGGAGAACGGCTACTTCCACACCATGCTCACCCTCGGATTGATGCCGAGGTTCACGCTCTTCGAGGCGACGGCCGTGGTCGGTGAGCATCGCCTGGCCGATATCCACCGGCTCCTCGCCTCCGCGGTGAACGATGCGCACGGCGGCCGACGCTCCGCGGTCGCGCGCGAGACGGAGTTCTACTGGCCGCCGCAGCTCTGGGGCGTGCTCGATGCCCCGGACGTACCGGAGCAGGAGCGCCGTCGCCACCTCGCCGATCGGCTGAAGAACAGTGGACATACCCTCGCCGAACTCTCCCAGCGGATTCTGCTGGAGGAGTGGGAACGCGCCGACGAGATCCTCACCCACAGCTTTCGTTCCTGCTTCCAGTACCTGGAACCGGTGACTGCGAAAGTGCTCACACGGCTCCCTGCGGCGCGCCTCACCGACTACCCCGTCCTGCACGCCTTCCGTGCGCTGCTCGCGTACGCGCAGGACGGACAGCGCTCGCGCGTCGACAAATGGCTGCGGCACAGTGCCGAGCTCCTGGCGGACGACGCGGAGACGCCGGACTCGCTCGCGCGCAGGA
>JAATFJ010000324.1 GCA_015655255.1 Actinomycetales bacterium
ACGAGCTGCGTGCGGTACTCGGCGTTGACGGGGGAGGACCAGTCGGCGTAGGCGCGCGTGAGCACGAGCGTGCCGAAGGAGGCGGCGTAGTCGATGATCGCGCCGACCTCGATCATCGCTCTGCTCAGGCGTTCGGCGACCTCGGGGGCGCTCGCATCGTCGACGATCTTCTGCCGATCCTTCGCGTAGGCGTTGCGACCGAAGACGCGGTCGTACCAGGAGATGACGATGTTGTCGAAGTCGAGGTAGACGGCGACGCGGGCATCCTGAATGTCGGACATGGTCAACGTCCTTCCCCGGGGTAGCGCACGCCGATCTGCGCGCGGATGTCGTCGAGCAGCCCCATGATCGCCACGCTCTCGGAGAGCGGGAGGAGATCGCCCTCCAGGTTTCCCTCGCGGACGAGCCGCTCAGCGGCGAGGGCCTCGTACTGCATGCCGCGTCCGGCGACGTCGGAGCGGTACTCCTCGATCACCTCCCCCTGCGGGGAGATCAGGCGGAACGCGGTGGGCTGATACCAGACGCCGTCGATGTCGATACGGGCCTTCGTGCCGACGATCGTTGCCCGGTTGGGGCCTGCGGCGCGGGAGGAGGAGAGCGTTGTCGACACCGCTCCGCTTGCATGCGTCATGACCGTGGCGACCTCCGTGTCCGCGCCCGTCTCGCCGAGCCGACCGACGGCGTGCACTGTCTCCGGTGCGCCGAGGAGGTCCCAGACGAAGGAGACGGGGTAGATACCGAGGTCGAGGAGCGCGCCGCCGCCGAGTTCGAGCGCGTTGAGCCGGTGCGCGGGATCGGTGGGGAGGGACTGCGTGTGATCGGCGCTCACGGCCCGGATCTCCCCGAGTGCCCCCTCGGCGATGAGCGCGCGGATGCGGAGCATATGCGGGAGGTACCGCGTCCACATGGCCTCTGTGACGAGAAGACCGCGCGCGGTCGCGAGCCGCTGCAGATCCTCCGCTTCGGCGCGGTTGAGGGTGAAGGCCTTCTCTACGAGCGCGTGCTTGCCGTGTGCGAGGGCGAGCGTGGCCCCCGCGTGGTGCAGCGGATGCGGGGTGGAGACGTAGACGATGTCGACATCCGGGTCTTCGACGAGGGCCTCATAGGACGGATAGGCGCGGGGGATGTCGAAACGCGCGGCGAAGGCGTCGGCGGACTCCTGACCGCGCGAACCCACGGCGACGAGATCGAGCCCCGCGGTGCGCAGGTCGGAGGCGAACGAGGCGGCGATGCCGCCGGTGGCGAGGATTCCCCAGCGAAGACCGGTCATGGTCTCAGCGTAGTGCGCCGGGGGTCTCAGACCTGGGCGAGCGCCCGATCCAGATCCTCGATGAGGTCGGCGGGGTCCTCCAGGCCCGCCGACAGGCGGATCGTCGTGGGCGAGATGCCCGCCGCGCGGCGCTGCTCCGCCGAGAGGTGGGAGTGCGTCATCGATGCGGGATGGGCGACGAGGCTGCGCGCATCGCCGATGTTGGCGACGAGGCGGATCACGCGAAGGGCATCGATCACGCGGGCGACGCGCGCGAAGCTGTCCGCATCATCCGGCACCGCGAGATCGACCGAGAACACGGAGGGGACGCCGCGCGGCAGGTAGCGTTCCGCGAGCGCATGCCACCGGTTGCCCGCGAGCCCCGGATGATGGACCGCCGAGACCGCGGGATGCGCGGCGAGGTGGGCGGCGAGGGTCAGCGCCGTCGCGCTCTGCCGGGACACGCGCAGGTCGAGCGTCTCGATGCCCTGGAGGATCTGCCAGGCGTTGAAGGGGGAGAGCGCGGGACCGAGATCGTGCACGTACTTCGTCTTCACGAGCGGGACGAAGGAGCGCCCGATGCCGAAGGCCTCCCAGAGGACGAGACCGCCGAAGCGCGCGTAAGGGGCGGTGAACTGCGGCCAGCGCGCCGCATCCGTGCGGAAGTCGAAGGTGCCCAGATCCACCACGACGCCGCCCAGCGAGGTGCCGTGTCCGGAGAGGAACTTCGTCGCCGAGTGCACGACGAAATCCGCCCCGTGCTCGCCGGGACGGATGAGGTAGGGGGTGCCCACGGTGTTGTCGATGACGAGCGGGACGCCCGCCGCATGGGCGATATCGGCGACGAGACGGATGTCGAGAACCTGCGCGATAGGGTTCGCCACAGACTCCGCGAACAGCGCGCGGGTCTCGGGACGGATCGCACCGCGCCACGCCTCCGCATCGTCCTGATCGACGAAGGTCACGGAGATGCCGAAGTCACCGAAGGTCTCCTGGAGGAGATCGACGGTGCCGCCGTAGAGCTGATTCGCCGCGACGATATGCCCGCCGCGCCCCGCGAGAGCGAGCAGCGCAACGGCGACCGCCGCCTGCCCCGAGGCGACCGCGGCGGCCGTGACCCCGCCCTCCAGGGCGGCGACGCGCTCCTCGAGGATGAGCTGCGTCGGGCTCGCATTGCGGCTGTAGAGGTTGCCCGTCGTGCGCAGCGCGAACAGATCGGCGGCATCCGACAGCGAGGCGAACTCATAGGCCGCCGTCTGCGAGATCGGCGGCACGGCGCCGTTCTGAGGGATTCCGGGCGTATAGCCCGCCTGCACCTGACGGGTGGCGAAAGAAGTCATGAGTGCTCCTGGTTGTGGGAAAGAGTATTCGTGCGCGGGACGCGGGACCCGGGTTCTCCGCGCGGGGCACCGCCCGATCCCATTCTCCTCACCGCCCACTCCCGGCGACAGCGCCCTCTTTGATGTAGCGCTGTGCGGCGAGAATGAGGGCCAGCGCAGGCAGGCTCGCGACGAGAGAAGCCGCCATCGTCGCCGCCCAGGTGTTGAGGTTCGAGTTCGAGAGCGCGTAGATGAAGACGGTCACCGGATACATGTCCGTCTTCGTCACGAGGGTGAGGCCGAAGAGGAGATCACCCCAGCTGAACAGGAAGGTGAAGACCCCGGCGGTGATGATCGCGCCACCGGAGAGGGGCACGACGATTCGGCGTAGCGTGCCGAGAGGGCCCAAGCCGTCCAGCGTGGCGGCCTCGATGACCTCGGTGTCGAGCCGCAGGAGGAAGGAGCGCAACAGGATGATCGCGAAGGGGATTCCCGCCGTGGAGTTGGCGAGGATGAGGCCGACGTAGCTGTTCAGGACGCCCCATGTGTTGAACATCGCATAGAACGAGTTGGAGAGCACGACGCTGGGGATCATCTGCGCGAGGAGCAACAGGAGAAGGCCGACGCTCACGGCGCGCGACCGTAATCTGCTCAATGAATACGCGGCCGGGATGGCGACGAGGAGTGTGAGCACCACGGAGCCGAGGGCCACGATGATGCTCACGCGGAGGCTCTCCAGCCCTCCGCTCTCCAGTGCTGACGCATAGCCATCCAGGCGGGGGGAGCTCGGCCACCACTGCGTGTCCGCGGAATTCGCGCCCGGCTGCAGCGATGCCGACACCATCCAGTAGACGGGGAACAGATACACGACGAGGAGCACGATGGTGAGCGCTGTCCACCACCAGCCGCGTCGGCGTCTGCGTGCACTCATCGCTCCGCACGCTCCTGTCGCGCCGACAGCCAGGTATACACCACGGCGAAGACGAGGCTGATGAGGAGCAGCAGCATCCCGTACGCACCGGCATGACCGAACTCGAACAGGGTGAATGCCGAACGATAGGACAGCACGCCCAGGGTCATCGTGCTGTTCGCGGGGCCCCCCTGGGTGAGCGCGAGCACGAGATCGACGATGAGGAGCGTGTACACGACGCTCATCACGATGAGGACGGAGATGACCGGCCAGATGTTGGGGACGATGATGTGCAGGAGCCGCTTTCCCGCGCCCGCACCATCGAGTGCCGCTGCCTCCAGATGCTCGCGGGGAACCTGTTTCAGGGCCGCGGCGAGTATGGTCGACCAGTACGGCAGACTCGCCCAGACGGCGACGACGATCACGCAGGGGAGGGCCGTCGTCGGATCCGCCAGCCACGCGTTCGTCGGCAGCCCGATCGTGCGGAGGAAGTCGTTGATGGCGCCCTCTCCGGCGAGCAGCGACTTCCAGATCGTCGCGACGACGACCGCGGGGAGGAGCCAGGGGATGAGGATGAGGCTGGGCAGCCACCGGCTCCCCGGGAAGCGCCGGGTGAAGAGCAGGGCGAGGAGGAGACCCAGGACCAGCTCGGCGCTCACTGCGACGACGGTGATGATCAGCGTGTTCGCGATCGCCGTGCCGGTCGTCTCCGAGCCGAAGATGTCGATGAAATTCGTCAGTCCGACGAACGGCGCTTCGCCGGTGATGAAGGTGCCCGTCGTGAAGTCCGTCGTGCTCATGAATACGCCGTAGCCGAGTGGGAAGAGGAAGAACGTCGCGAAGAAGACGATGGCGGGAAGGAGGAAGATCCACAGCTCGACGCTCCTTCTGCGGCCGAGCGTGAGCGTGAAGCGGCCGGGAGTGAGGGCTCCCGGCCGCTTCTGTGCCGCCGGAGCGGACGTCATCAGCCCTGCGCGGCCTTGCTCAGCGCGTCTTCCGCGCTGTCACCGTTGACCGTCGCGTTCTGCAACGCGGTGACGTACTGCTCCTGGAGGGTGTTCCATTCGGTGCCGAGCGACGCGGGGTTGAAGGCGTTCTCCACCGGTGTGACGAAGGCCTCCGCCGCGGGGATCTCTGCGACGAAGGAGTCCTGCGCCGCGGAGAGGGCCGGCACGTAACCGCCCTGCACCGCGGTGTCGAGCTGGTTCTCTTCCGAGGCACGGCACTGCAGCAGTGCGGCGGCGGCCTGCTCACGCGTCTCATCGCTCTGGGCGGCGATGCCGTACGCATATCCCAGCAGTCCGACGCTGCTCGTGTCCGCGCTCGTCGCGGCGGGGATGGAGAAGGTGCCGTAATCGAAGTCGATGCTCGTGTCGACGAGGTTCCAGGGGCCGGAGACCGTGATCGCGGCGGCGCCCGACGTCCACTGGTCGCTGACATCCCAGCCCCAGTTGACGAACTCCTTGGACAGGCTGCCATCGTCGACGAGGCTCTTGTAGAGGTCGACGGCGGCGACGGCGCCGTCGCTGGTGAGATCGCTGGGGTCCCCTCCGGCGCTGAGCAGGAACGGAAGGAAGAAGGAGGACGTCGCGCCGTCTCCGGCGATGCCGGGAAGAGCGATTCCGTAGTGCTCCGAGGTCGTCGTAGCCTTCGCGGCGGCGATGAGGTCATCGAAGGTGGTGGGCAGCTCGGTGATACCCGCCTCCTCGAACGCGGCGACGTTGTAGAACACCGAGTAGTCCTCCACTTGCACGGGCAGCCCGTACAGGGTGTCGTCGTACTTGCCGAGGTCGGCGACCGAATCGGCAAGGCCGTCCGTCGTGATGCCCAGCTCGCCGAGGTCGGCGAGGACGCCCTGCTCCGAGAGCTGGGGGAGCTGGGTGTCGGTGTTCAGCAGGGCGATATCGGGGAGCGACTTCGAACTGGCCGCCTGCAGCAGGCTCGTCGTGTAGTCGCCGGACAGCGTCTGCACATCGACGGTGATGTCGAGGTCGGCAGCGCACTTCTCGAAGTACTCCTTCTGTAGCGACTGGTACGGATCGAAGTCGATGTTGTTCCAGACGGTCAGCTCGACGCCGCCGAAGCCGTCGGCGGAGGGCGAGGACGAGGTGCTGGGGCTGGACGAACAGCTCGTGAGAAGCGCAATGACGGCGAGACCAGCCAGCGGGGCGACGGTGCGGCGCGCACGTGCGGTGAGGAGAGGCATGATGCGAGGTCCTGTCTCGGCCGGGCTGTGGTCC
>JAATFJ010000199.1 GCA_015655255.1 Actinomycetales bacterium
CGATCACCGCAGGTCATTCGGGTGAACACATCCTGTCGCTCGTCGCCGCCGTCCGGGGACAGCACAGCATGCGCACCAAGGTTCGAGTTTACCGGATTCGAGCCCGTGCCGCAAAGCGAATCCCACCCTGGCGCGTCGGTCGTAGGATCGCAGCGTGACCATCCTCGTCGACGCCGCGCAGTGGCCCGCACATGGACGGCTCTGGGCGCATCTCGTGAGCGATGACAACCTTGCGGAGCTGCATGCCTTCGCCCAGCGCCACGAGATCCCTTCGCGAGCGTTCGACCTCGATCACTACGACGTCCCCGAGGATCTACTCCCGCGGCTCGTCGCCGATGGCGCCGAATACGTCGGCGCACGGGAACTCGTGCGCCGACTCATCGCCTCAGGACTGCGCATCCCCGCTCGGGATCGCTGAGCTCTCCGGCGTCACCTGGACGGGGGTGCCGGACAGCGCCGCCGTCGTCACGCGACGACGGTTGCGTCCCTGACCGGGCGCCTTGGGCTCGGGGAGCGCATCGAGCACAGAGTCGAGCAGCTGCTCCGCCTCTGTCTTCGGTTCCTTCCGCTCGGGCGAGCGCTTCTTACGCGCCTTCTTCGGACGCTCGACGACGACCTCTTCGACGACGGGCTCCTCCGCGACGGCGGGCGTCTCTCCCGTCGGCGCGAGCGTCGAGGCGGCGATCTGCGCGAGCGCCGACTTCGCCCCCTCGGTGATCGCATGCGTCACGATGGCGGGCTGGGCAGGTGCGGCGGGCTGGTTCTGTCCGTTGCCGCCACGTTGACGACGGCCGCTCTGGCCGTTACCCGCGCTGCTGCGGTGCTTGTCCACGGGATCGTGGTGCACGACGACGCCGCGACCCGCACACACCTCGCAGGGCTCGCTGAAGGTCTCCAGCAGCCCCAGGCCGAGCTTCTTGCGGGTCATCTGTACGAGACCGAGCGAGGTGACCTCAGCGACCTGGTGCTTCGTGCGATCGCGGCTCAGGCATTCGATGAGGCGCCGCAGCACAAGGTCACGGTTGGACTCCAGCACCATGTCGATGAAATCGACGACGATGATGCCGCCGATGTCGCGCAACCGCAGCTGGCGGACGATCTCCTCCGCGGCCTCGAGGTTGTTCTTGGTGACGGTCTCTTCGAGGTTGCCGCCGGTTCCGACGAACTTACCCGTGTTGACGTCGATGACCGTCATGGCCTCGGTGCGGTCGATGACGAGCGAACCACCCGAAGGCAGCCAGACCTTGCGATCCAGCGCTTTCTCGATCTGCTCGGTAATGCGGAACGCGTGGAAGGGGTCAACCTCGTCCTCGTAGGGCTCCACGCGCTCAAGGAGGTCGGGGGCGACACTCTCCAGGTAGGCGCGGATGGTGCGCTGCGATTCCTCGCCCTGGATGAGCATCTTCGTGAAGTCCTCGTTGAAGACATCGCGGACGATCTTCACGAGCAGGTCGGGCTCGGCGTGGAGAAGGGCCGGGGCTTGCTGGTTCTCCACGACCTTCTGGATGTGCTCCCACTGGGCCGTGAGCCGCTGCACGTCGCGCGTGAGCTGGTCCTCCGTCGCGCCTTCTGCGGCCGTGCGAACGATGACGCCGGCGGATTCGGGCAGCATCTCCTTGAGGATGCGCTTGAGTCGCGCGCGCTCGTTGTCGGGGAGCTTGCGGGAGATGCCGTTCATGGAGCCGTTGGGCACATACACGAGGTAGCGGCCGGGAAGCGAGATCTGGCTCGTAAGGCGCGCTCCCTTGTGACCGACGGGGTCCTTGGTCACCTGGACGAGGACGCGGTCACCCGGCTTGAGGGCGAGCTCGATGCGCCGGGGCTGGTTGCCCGTCTCGACACCGTCCCAGTCCACCTCGCCGGAGTAGAGCACGGCGTTGCGGCCGCGACCGATGTCGACGAAGGCGGCCTCCATGCTCGGCAGCACGTTCTGCACGCGGCCGAGGTACACGTTGCCGATGAGGGAGGCATCCTGGTTACGCGCGACGTAGTGCTCGACGAGGACGCCGTCCTCCAGCACGCCGATCTGGGTCCGGCCGTTCTTGGAGCGGACGACCATCATTCGGTCGACGGCCTCACGACGGGCGAGGAACTCGGCCTCGGTCACAACGGGGCGACGACGCCCCGCATCGCGGCCGTCGCGACGACGCTGCTTCTTCGCCTCGAGTCGCGTGGAGCCCTTGATCGCCTTCGGCTCGGTGATGTACTCGACGACGCGCTGCCGCTGCCGGGGCTCCTCGCGATGCCCCTCGCTCTCGCTCCCGCGACGGCGCCGGCCTCCGCGGGGGGAGGAGAAGGCACTGTCGTCCTGCTCCTCCTCACGGCCCCGCCCGGGACGGGCGGGGAGGGGAATGAGCTCCGGCGCGTAGAAGTGCAGCTGGGTGGAGACCTGCGATACGAAGACCTCGGGGAGCAGGCCCAGGGTCACCGCGGTGACGGGCTTCTCGGATGCGGCGAGCGCCTCGGGCACAGGGATGACGTTCTGCGATGCAGCGGACTCCTCGACCGTGGCCGGCGGGTCCTGCGGTGCCTCGGCGGCCACACTCTCGGCATTCGCCTCGTCGGATGCCACCGGGTCCGGAGTCTCTGCCTCCGCGGAGGTTTCTTCCTCGGCAGGAATCTCCGTCTCTGCGGGGGTCTCCGTCGGCACGGGCGCTTCGGCGATCGCCGCCGGAGCGGTGCCCTCTGCGGGGGCCTCCGTCAGCGCCGCGTCGCACTGGGGCTCCGCGTTCTGCGCGTCTCGGAGCGCCTGCGCATCCACGTCGAGGTCAAGGGTCGCGTTGTCATTGTTTTCATCGGCCATCTCTGGCTTACTCCCTGCGCACGGAGCTAGCTCCGCGGGATCTCATGCGGCACCCGGGGTGTCGCGAACTCACTCGGTGTGCGACCGGCTCATGGCTCTGATCGCGAGGGGCGTGTGCCCCGAAGTCTGCATCGGTGCGTGTTCCAACTCCCATCGGGAGGTGCACCGAGATCCATTATCGCACTATGCGACGCGATCCGCGGTATCGGACATCCTTGTCGATTCTCCGGGACACGTGGACCGCATCCATAGTGCGCGCAGGGATAATCGAAATATGACCGTGCAGAACACCCGCCCCACCGGTTACGCGATCTGGCTGATCATCGCGAGCGTCGTCGGCTGGTGGGCCGCTTTCCAGCTCACCGTGGAGAAATTCTTTCTCCTGGAGAACCCCGGCGAGCAGACGGGGTGCTACTTCAGCGCGTTCCTGCAATGCGACGCGAACCTCGGGTCCTGGCAAGGATCCGCCTTCGGTTTCCCCAATCCGATCCTGGGACTCACGGGGTGGATGGCGCCGCTCGTCGTCGCCGTCGCCGTCCTCGCGGGTGCCCGCCTGCCGCGCTGGTTCTGGGCGCTCTTCGGCGTCGGCATCACCTTCGCCTTCGGCCTCGTATGCTGGCTCATCTCACAGAGCATCTACGCTCCCAACCTGCACACGCTGTGCCCGTGGTGCATGGTGACGTGGTCGGTGACCATCCCCACCTTCTACGCGACGATGCTGCATCTGGCCCGCAACGGCACCTTCGGGCTCTCGGAGAAGGGCCGCGAACGGGCGGGCAAACTCATCGCCTGGGTCCCGCTCGCGACCATAGTCTCCTACGCGATCATCATCCTCATGGCCCAGCTCGAGGGCATCGACTTCATCGGAGAGGTGCTGGGCGCGATCTTCTGATCGGCGTCAGTTCCCGAACCAGATCGCGAGTTCGCGCGCGGACGACTCGGGGCTGTCCGAACCGTGCACAAGGTTCTGCTGCACGGGGAAACCCCAGTCGCGGCCGAAGTCGCCGCGAATGGTCCCCGGAGCCGCCGTGGTCGGGTCCGTCGTCCCCGCGAGGGAGCGGAAGCCTTCGATGACGCGGTTCCCCGCGAGCCGGATTGCCACGGAGGGACCAGACATCATGAACTCGACGAGCGGTTCGTAAAACGGCTTGCCCTCATGCTCCGCATAGTGCGAGGCGAGGCGGGCGCGATCAGGCTCGACGAGGCGGATGTCGACGAGCGCATAGCCCTTCGCCTCGATCCGCGCGATGATCGCACCGGTGAGCCCGCGCGCAACGCCGTCCGGCTTGACGAGGACAAGCGTTTCTTCTGTAGCCATGTCATTCACTCTCTGTCGGAATATCTCTCGGCGCATTCCGGGCGACTTTCGCGTCCATTCGCGCCCCCATGATCGTCGCATACGCCCACATGCCTCCAAAAACCAGCACGACGAAGGCGACGGCGGGAACGAAGAAGCAGGCGAGCGCGACGATGGCCTGCAGCACCCATCCGGCGATGACTGCCCCGGGACGGGTGATCATCCCGGCCACGGCGATCATGGCGACGGCGAGGATTCCGCCCCCGAAGATCGCCCACCACTGCGGGATCGGCGCGGGCAGGGCCCGCAGTCCGAAGACCGTGAGGCCGACGAGCACGACGACGATCGCCTCGAAGCCGAGCACGACGGCACCCAGCTTCTGCACGAGCGTGCGCGACGTCCGTGCGCTCCCCGCTGAGGTCATCCGCGCCACCCCGACTTCCAGTCCTCATCCTCGGCAAGCGCGATGGCCTCGCCCGCGAGCACGATGGACCCCGCGACGATGACAGCGCGTCGCTCGGAGGCGGCAGCCCACGCGCGGGCGGCATCCGCGGCCTCGGCGAGCGATCCATGCCCGGTGACGGGTTTCCCCGCCCGCGCCACGAGGTCGACGATATTGTCCACCTCCGCGGAGCGCGGCGACACCGGCACCGTCGCGAACACCTGGGAGACGGCGGGAGCGAGGACGTCCACGATGCCCGCCATATCCTTGTCGGCGAGGATCCCGAGCACGAGACCCCACTCGTCGAAGTCGAAACTGTCGCCGAGTGCCTGGGCAAGAGAGGCCGCTCCGTGCGGATTGTGCGCCGCATCCACGATGACCGTGGGGGCGATGCCCAGGAGCTGTAGGCGTCCGGGTGACGTCGCACCCTGCAGACCTTCGCTGAGCACATCGCCCGCGATAGGCTGCGTACCCCCTCCGATGAGCGACTCCACCGCGGCGACGGCAAGCGCGGCGTTGTGCCCCTGATGCGCGCCGTACAGCGGCAGGTACTCATCCGGGTAGATGCCCGCGAGGCCACGGACGGTGAGGAGCTGTCCGCCCACGGCGAGGCGCTGATCGGCGAGGCCGAAATCGACGCCGTCGAAGGCGATGCTCGCGCCCTTCTCCGCAGCGACCCTTCGGAGGATCTCCTCGGCCTCCGTCGGCTGATGCGCGGAGACGACGGCGGCGCCGTCCTTGATGATCCCTGCCTTGATGGTCGCGATCTTTGCCACGGTGTCGCCGAGACGGTCGGCGTGGTCGATGGCGATAGGCGCGAACACGGCGACATCGCCATCGGCGGTGTTCGTGGAATCCCACTCCCCTCCCATGCCGACCTCCAGCACGAGCACGTCCACGGGCGCATCGGATGCGGCGACGAAGGCGAGCACCGTGAGCAGTTCGAAGAACGTGAGAGGGGCCTCGCCCGCGGCCTCCAGCTCGGCGTCGACGATGCCAACGAAGGGCACGATCTCGTCCCAGGCATCGGCGATGGCGCCATCGTCAATGGGCTCGCCATCGATCATGATGCGTTCGGTGAACCGCTCCAGATGCGGGCTCGTGAACAGGCCCGTGCGCAGATCATGGGCGCGCAGCAGGCTCTCGATCATGCGGGCCGTGGAGGTCTTCCCGTTCGTGCCGGTGATGTGCACGACGCGGTAGGTGCGCTGCGGATCGTCGAGGAGTTCAAGGACACGGCCAGTGCGCTCCTTACGGGGCTCGACCCACCGCTCCCCCGCCCGTTCCAGCAGGGCGTCGTAAACGGCATCGGCGCGGGCGCGATCGTTCATGCGGTGACCTCCGTCGCTTGGGTGTCGATAGTGACGACGAGGGGAAGCTTCTCCGCCCCCAGGGCGGCGGCCCCGCCCACGAAGACGCCGTCGGGGGTCTCGGGGAGGTTTTTCAGCACCTCGTCCAGCCCTTCCGTGGCCTCGACGGCGAGGGAGACGGCGAGGGTCTCCGCTGCGATGAGGTCGCGGTGCTGCCGGAGCGCGTCCGCCGCTTCCGGGGCTGCGTTGAGCGCGAGGGCGATGCGGTCGCTCACATCGAGGCCGGCGTTCTTGCGCGCCTCCTGGACGACGCGGATGGCGTCGCGGGCAAGGCCCTCGGCCTCCAGCTCCGGAGTCGTGTTCGTGTCGAGGAGCACGAAGCCGCCGGAGGGAAGCAGCGCTAGCGCCTCGCCGGCAGGCCGACCAG
>JAATFJ010000020.1 GCA_015655255.1 Actinomycetales bacterium
CAAGGCCGATATGGAGCGTCCCATCCCCATGGACCGGCTGCTCTCCGGGGACGTGGGCTTCGGGAAGACCGAGGTCGCCGTGCGCGCCGCGTTCAAAGCGATCCAGGACGGCAAGCAGGTCGCGATGCTCGTTCCCACGACCCTCCTCGTCAAACAGCACCTCGAGACGATCACGGAGCGCTTCGCCGGTTTCCCCGTCAAGGTGCGGCCGCTCTCGCGCTTCCAGACCGATAAAGAGGCCAAGGAGACCCTGCGGGGGCTGCAGGATGGCTCCGTCGACATGGTCATCGGCACGCACCGCATCCTCACCGAGCAGGTGCACTTCAAGGACGTCGGGCTCCTCATCGTCGACGAGGAGCAGCGCTTCGGTGTGGAGCACAAGGATTCGCTCAAGAAGCTCAAGAAGAACGTCGACATCCTCGCCATGAGCGCGACGCCCATTCCGCGCACGCTGGAGATGGCGGTCACGGGCATCCGGGAGATGTCCACGCTCGCGACGCCGCCCGAGGAGCGGCATCCCATCCTCACCTTCGTCGGGCCGCGCAGCGATAAGCAGATGGCTGCGGCGATCCGCCGTGAGATCCTCCGCGAGGGGCAGGTGTTCTTTGTCCACAACCGCGTGCAGTCGATCCAGCGCGTCGCTGCCGAGCTTGCGGAGCTCGTGCCCGAAGCACGCATCGCCGTCGCCCATGGGCAGATGGGGGAGCACCAGCTGGAACAGGTCGTCGATGACTTCTGGGAGCGGCGCTTCGACGTGCTCGTCTCCACGACCATCGTCGAGACGGGGCTGGACATCTCCAACGCCAACACCATCATCATCGATCGCGCCGACCGTTACGGACTCTCCCAGCTCCACCAGCTGCGCGGTCGCGTGGGTCGCGGGCGGGAGCGCGCCTACGCGTACTTCCTCTACGACGACGCGAAGCCGCTCTCGGAGACGGCGGCCGATCGACTGCAGACGATCGCGGTGAACAATGAGCTGGGCTCCGGCATGCAGGTCGCCCTCAAGGACCTGGAGCTCCGAGGCGCGGGCAACCTCCTCGGCGCGGAGCAGGCGGGGCACATCGCGGGAGTCGGCTTCGACTTCTATCTGCGGATGATCGGCGAGGCCGTCGCGACGTTCCGCGGCGAGGACGTGGAGACGGATACGGAGCTGCGCCTGGAACTGCCTATCGATGCGCGCATCCCCGAGTCGTACATCGACAGCGAACGACTGCGGCTCGAGGCCTATCAGAAGCTCTCGGCGGCATCGACGGCGACGGCGGTGGACGACGCCATCGATCTCGTCGTGGAGGAGCTCACCGACCGTTATGGCGTGCTGCCGGAGGAGGCGCAGGGGCTCATCGCTGTCGCCCGGCTGCGTCGCCGCGTGGCGCGGGCGGGACTCACCGACGTCGTCGCGATGGGGCCGAACCTGCGCATTGCCCCCGCACGCCTGGCGGATTCGATGCGGGTGCGCCTGCAGCGGCTGTATCCCACGGCGAAGCTCCTCGCGGGCGGGGAGGCGCTCGTCGTCCCGCTCCCGCGTCCCGGAGGCGAGGCACCCGACGATGCTCAGCTCCTCGACTGGGTCTCCCAGCTCCTCACTGCTCTCTTCCCCGAGCCCGTCGCCGCGCCCGCCTGAGCTCCGCGGCCGGGACCCCGCGAGCCTGCGCGCGCGTATCCTCTCGTCTATTTCTGCCTCCGGCCGGGATCACGGCGCGGATCCCCGCCCCCCGACGGAAATAGACGGGAGGCCGGGAACGGCCGGGCGCGCCACCCTCCCCATCCCGCAGAAGTGGGGGAAAGGGCTAGAGGAGGCGGAAGCCGCCGTCGGTGGTGAGGACGTTGCCGACCATCCAGGAGCCGGAGGTGCACAGCCAGGCGATGAGCTCCGCGGGGTCCTCGGGGCGGCCGAAGCGACCGAACGGCATGCGGCGCTCCGACTCCCGCACCCTCTCAAGGGACCGGTCCGTCGTCTTGGGATCGAGATAGCCCGTGTTGACGGGACCCGGATTGACGGTGTTCAGCACGATGCCGAGCTCCATCAGCTCGGCGGCGACCGTCGGGGTCGCGCCCGCGAGAGCCGCCTTGCTCGTGATGTACGCGACCTCGCTGCGCATCGGCCCGTGGATCTGACCGGAGGTCATCCAGACCACGCGCCCGCGCGGTTCGGAGAAAGGGCCCTCAGACGCGATGCGATCGCCGGGGCGCTTCGCCTCGGCGCCCGGATCACCCGCGATCCGGCGGGCGAACTCCGCGGTGAGGAGCAGGCTCGCCCGCGCATTCGCTTCCCAGTGCGCGTCGAGGCGCTCCGCGGTCATATCGAGGATGCTGCCGTCCCTGCCGCTCTTCGCCTGGTTGCAGATGAGGAGGTCGAGGCGTCCCTTCAGGGTGCTCGCCGCATCGATGAGGGTGGGGATGAGCGCGGGATCGCTGAGATTACCGCTGAGATCGCCGAAGAGCGCGCCCGGTGTGAGTTCTTCGCGGATGCCGGAGCGGACGGCGTCGAGGTCGTCCGCGCCCCACGGCTGCTCGGCATCGTGCAGGGAATAGTGGTGCAGGAAGATGTGCGCGCCGCGGGAGGCGAGCGCGCGGGCGACGGCGAATCCGATGCCGCGACGGCGGGAGACGCCCGTGATGAGGGCCGTGCGGCCGGTGAGGGGCAGATGGTTTTCAGGCATGACGATGAGTCGTTCGATCCGGAAGAGGGAAACGGAAGCGACTCAGCGGCCTATCATCCCCTCACCCTAGTGCCCCGCCCTCCCCTTCCCGCATCTGCGACACTTTCCTGCATCTGCACCAGAGAGAACTGGTGCAGATGCAGGAAAGTGCCGTGGATGCGGGAGGAGGGGTGGGGGAGGGGAGAAGAGCTCAGATCACGCCCTGGGCGAGCATGGCGGAGGCGACGCGCTCGAAGCCCGCGCAGTTGGCGCCGACGACGTAGTCGCCGGGAGCGTCGTAGCGCGTGGCGGCGCGGAACGAGGCCTCATGGATATCGGCCATGATCTGGCGGAGCCGTTGCTCGCTCTCTGCGAAGTCCCAGCGCTGACGTGCGGCGTTCTGGCTCATCTCGAGCGCCGAAGTCGCGACGCCGCCGGCATTGGCGGCCTTGCCCGGAGCGAACAGCACGCCCGCTTTCTGGAACGCCGTGACGGCCTCGGGCACGCACGGCATGTTCGCTCCCTCGGAGACAGCGCGCACGCCGTTCGCTACGAGGGCCTCGGCATCCGCAAGGGAGAGCTCGTTCTGCGTCGCGGAGGGTACGGCGATGTCGACGGGCGTCTGCCAGACGCTGCCCTCCTCGAAGAACTGCGCCCCGGGACGCCGCTTCGCGTACTCGACGATGCGGCCGCGTTCGACCTCCTTGATCTGCCGGAGCAGACCCAGGTCGATACCCGCATCGTCGACGATGTAGCCGGAGGAATCGGACGCCGTGACGGCACGCGCGCCCAACTGCGTCGCCTTCTCGATCGCATAGAGCGCGACGTTGCCGGATCCAGACACTCCGACGCGTTTGCCGTCGAGGGACTCGCCGTGCACGTCGAGCATCTCCTCGACGAAGAACACGGCGCCGTAGCCCGTGGCCTCCGTGCGCACCTCCGCACCGCCCCAGCTCAGGCCCTTGCCCGTGAGCACTCCGGATTCGTGCCGGCCGGTGAGCTTCCGGTACTGCCCGAAGAGATAGCCGATCTCGCGGCCGCCCACGCCGATGTCGCCCGCGGGGACGTCGGTGTCCCCGCCGATGTGGCGGGAGAGCTCGGTCATGAAGGCGTGACAGAAGCGCATAATCTCGGCGTCGGAGCGTCCGCGCGGGTCGAAGTCCGATCCGCCCTTCGCCCCACCGATGCCCTGACCGGTGAGCGCGTTCTTGAAGATCTGTTCGAAGCCGAGGAACTTGACGATGGAGAGGTTCACCGAGGGGTGGAAGCGCAGGCCGCCCTTATAGGGGCCGAGGGCGGAGGAGAACTGGATGCGGTAGCCGCGGTTGACGTGCAGTTTCCCGGCGTCGTCGGTCCAGGGGACGCGGAAGAGGATCTGACGTTCGGGCTCCACGAGGCGCTCGAGGATGCCGGTCTCGATGTACTCGGGATGGTGATCGAGGACGGGGGCGATCGAGCCGAGGACCTCGTGGACAGCTTGGAGGAACTCTGGTTCGTGCGGGCTGCGTGTATGGACGGTGTCGAAGACCGCCTGTACTGCAGAGGGAAGAGGGGAAAGGACGGCGGTGTCGGTCACGCGGGGTACAGCTTTCTTGCTCAGGGGTAGTGCATGGCGATCGTGTCGCAGCGGGTGTGCAGGGATCGCGCACAAGATGTCACTCTAGCGTGCGGTCCCGTCGGCGCCACCCCCCGACCTCTCAAGCCGTGCCCCACGGGGTCACCCCGTGTTCTGGAGGCCGGCGGCGACACCGCTCACGGCGAGGAGGAGGAGGCGCTTCTGCTCCTCGTCGCTGCCGGAGCCGTTCGCGCGGATCTCGCGGAGGGCGCGCAGCTGCAGCAGCGACAGCGCATCCACGTA
>JAATFJ010000048.1 GCA_015655255.1 Actinomycetales bacterium
GATAGGTGTCGAGGAGGTGCCCCCAGACGCACTCGTTCCACAGGGGGAGGTGCATCTCGCCGTCCTCATCGAGCCCGTAGCTCGTCACCCCGCACTCCACGGCGACCCACTCGGGCGCCCAGTCCTCGCCACTCGCGAAGAGCCGCATCCAGAATTCCCCGGGCTCGGCGAGCTGCGCAGCGAGGCCGTCGAGGTGCATGTCCTGCGCGGATCCACTCGTCTCACGATCGATCGGTGAGCCCGCGCTCGGCTGCAGCTGGCGCCACGTGGCGTCGACGGAGTGCACATCGACGAGGTCCTCGGGGGAGGCTTCCTCCGAGAAGAGTCCCGCATTGTGCGCGGGAACCGTCGTGTCCGGAAGACTCCAGTCCTCGCCGTCAACGATGCGGACGCCGTCCGGTCCCGCATCCACGAAGGGGAACTGCGGACCGGATGCGGACGTCGCGCCCGCGGTGGGGTCGGACTCTCCTGCCGTGGGCGACTCGGCCGGTTCCGGTGCCGTGCAGCCGCAGAGGAGGAGAACGAGGAGTGCCGCTGTCGCCCGCACCCGCCTCATGCCCTCACCCTAACCCGGGGGTGAGGTGCGGGCGAGTCTGCAGGGCACGACCCTGCGCGCTGCGGCGTAGGCTCAGAGCATGGGCGCGACGGACGCACGCGAGGAGCTGATCCGAGCCGCCGCTTTGCCCCTCGCATCACGTCCCTTCCCTCCGTTGCCGCATCCGGAATCAGCACGGCGCGCGGCCGTGCTCGTCCTCTTCGGGCGCCTCGACAGCATCCCATCCGTCGCGGATGTGCCGACCGTTGCCCGCGATCTCGATGTGCTCCTGCAGCGACGCGCGTCGACGCTCTCCTCACATCCCGGCCAGATCTCCTTTCCCGGAGGCGGATGGGAGCCCGGTGACGCGGACGCCGCCGCGACGGCGCTGCGCGAAGCGAAGGAGGAGACCGGGCTCGACCCGCACGGCATCGATGTCCTCGCGACCTTCGGCGAGATCCCGCTCGCCGCGAGCGATCATCTCGTCACACCGGTGCTGGGCTGGTGGACGACGCCGTCGCGCGTGGCGGCGGTCGATCATGCCGAGACGGTGGAGGTGTTCCGCATTCCCGTCGCGACGCTGCTCGATCCGGCCACGCGCTTCACCTCGTCGCGGCGGCGCGGCGCGCAGACGTTCCGCGGACCCGCGTTTGATGTGAACGGAACGATCGTCTGGGGCTTCACCGCGATGATCCTCAATGCGCTCTTCGACACCGCCGCCTGGACGATCCCGTGGAACCACCACGACGTCCGCCCCGTGTAGCGCCCCTCTCCGCGCGCCGCCGCTCCTCTTCGCCTCTCCCACTCCCTCTCCCCTCCCCTCTCCCCCCTCTCCCCTCCCGAGAACCCACTTCGCGCGCGAGACATAGCGTTCCGCGCGAAACACCACCACCCTGGGGTGTCTCACTCCGAACGGTGGTTCTCACCGGGAGGGAGACAGGAGAGAAGCGCGAGAGAGGCGGGAGGGAGCGAAGGGGCGCGGCCGGGGGCTGGGTAGGCTGGGGGCGTGAAGATTCTCGTCCTCGGCTCCGGTGCCCGTGAACACGCGATCGTCCTCGCCCTGCGCGCGGAGGAGGAGACGCATGAGCTCTTCGTCGCCCCGGGCAATGCGGGAATCGCCGCCGATGCGACCCTCGTCTCCGTAGACCCGTTCGATGCGGATGAGATCGCCTCGTTCGCAAACGAGCGCGGCGTTGACCTCATCGTGATCGGCCCGGAGGCCCCCCTTGTCGCCGGTGTCGCTGACCCCCTCCGCGCATGGGGAATCCCGGTCTTCGGTCCGGGTAAGACGGCCGCGCAGCTCGAGGGGTCCAAGGCGTTCGCGAAGCGCATCATGGAGGCGGCGGGCGTGCCGACGGGTCGCGCCGTGCGCGCGACGACAGCTGCCGAGGTCGATGCAGCTTTCGATGATCTCGGAGCCCCGTATGTCGTGAAGGCCGACGGCCTCGCCGCGGGCAAGGGGGTCATCGTCACCTCCGACCGCGGCGCGGCGACGGCTCACGCCGCACAGTACCTGCCGACCGGCGCCGTGCTCGTGGAGGAGTTCCTCGCCGGCCCGGAGATCTCCCTGTTCTTCCTCAGCGATGGCGACACCGTCCGCGCCCTGAGCCCCGCCCAGGATTTCAAACGCGCCTACGACGGCGACGCGGGCCCCAACACGGGCGGCATGGGCGCGTACTCTCCGCTTCCGTGGCTCGACGAGCAGTTCGGCAGCGAGAGGGAGTTCGTCCAGCTCGTCACGCGCGATATCGCGCTCCCCGTCATCCGCCAGCTCGATGCGGAGGGCACTCCCTTCATCGGCCTCCTCTATGCGGGCCTCGTCCTCACGGAGAACGGCGTCCGCGTCATCGAGTTCAACGCCCGCTTCGGCGACCCGGAGACGCAGGTCGTGCTGCCCCGGCTGCGCACACCGCTCTCCGCGCTGCTGTTCGCCGCCGCCTCGGGCAACCTGGAGGACCAGCCGGACCCCGTGTTCTCCGACGATGTGGCGATCACCGTCGTCCTCGCGAGTGAGGGCTACCCCGAGTCCCCGCAGACGGGGCTCCCCATCGACGGCCTCGCCGCAGCGGCTGCCGTCGAGGGCGTACACCTCGTGCACGCGGCGACGGCGGGCCCCGATGCGCCGGGAGGCGCCCCCGTCTCCTCGGGCGGCCGCGTGCTCAACGTCGTCGCGACCGCTGCCGA
>JAATFJ010000259.1 GCA_015655255.1 Actinomycetales bacterium
ACCAGCGTCCGCCGAGGTTCTGCGGGCGGGGCGCGGGGTTCGGCGAGAAGGAGACGCCGCGGTAGGTGCGGGTGCGCGGGGCGCGCCGGACGACGCGATGCGCCTGCGAGCCGCCGCCGAGAAGCCCGCGCAGGGGAGCGAAGGTGTCGTTCGTCACGCGCCCCTCCCACGTGAGGGTCCACAGTGCGTCGAGGACGGACTGCTCATTCTCCGCCTCCGCCATGGCGCGCAACTGCGCGGCGAAATACGCTCCGCCGCGGCCCAGCACATCGAGCAGACGTGCGCCGAGCTCTCCGCTCTCCGAGGCGGATTCGGGGAGGGGAAGGGTGAAGGGCGCGAGGTCGGCGGGGTGCAGGGACACCCAGCCGTCTCGTCCCGGCAGTGAGCCATGACCGGACCAGAGCACTTCCCCGCTCGCCGTGAGCTCATCGAGGAGCGCAGGGGTGTAGTCGTGCACCCGGGAGGGGAGCACGAGCGATTCCCAAGCGCTGGCGGGAATGGGGACTCCCGCGAGCTGTTCGACGACGGCGAGGACTCCGTCGATCCCTTCCACGGACCGTGCGAGGTGCTGCCAGTCGGGCAGGAAGCGAGCGAAGGCGGTGGGGGAGACGGGCTCTACGCTGCCGCGGATCGCGGCGAGCGAGCGCATCCGGAGGCGTCGGAGCACCTCCGCATCGCACCATTCGAGCTCGGAGGCGCCGCTCGTGCCGTGCGGCGGTTCCGGGAGGAAGAAGCCGCTCGTCGCGCGACCGGCCTGCTCGAGTCGCTGCAGGGTGTGCCGGGCGACGGCCGTGCCGACGCCGAGCCGTGCGGCGACGGCCTCGGTGGCGAAGGGGCCGTGTGTGCGGGCGAAGCGTGCGACGAGATCGCCGAGCGGGTCCGCGACGGGTTCGAGGAAGGCGACGGGGATGCCCACGGGAAGGGCGGTGCCGAGCGCGTCGCGCAGACGCCCCGCATCCTCGATCGCGGCGATGCGGGGGACTCCGCTGATCGTCACGGGGATCGCTCGGCGGGCGGCGACGAGGGCGTCGAGGTGGTGGGCGGCTTCGGCGGAGGAGGCGTGCGGTACGGCGGACACGGGAGGGGCGTCGCTTCGCGGGTCCGTTCCCGCGTCGGGCTGCAGACGTCGCGCGACCTCGTCCGCGTCGAGCGGGCCGAGCAGCCGCAGTAGGTCGGCGACGCCCTCCGCACCGCGCACGCGCCGTTCCGGATCGAGGCGCTGCACCTCGCGTTCGAACTGTGCGAGCACATCCGGGTCGAGGAGTTCGCGCAGCTCCACGGTGCCCAGGAGCTCGCCGAGGAGTGCCGGATCGACGGAGAGGGCCGCCGCGCGCCGTTCGGCGAGCGGGGAGTCCCCCTCGTACATGAACGCGCCCACGTAGCCGAACAGCAGATCGCGCGCGTAGGGCGAAGGCTGTGGCGGCTCCGTCTCGACGAGCCGGATGCGCCGCTCCGCGATATCCGTGGCGAGCCGCCGCAATGACGGAAGGTCGTAGACGTCCTGCAGGACCTCGCGCAGCGTCTCCAGGATGATGGGGAAGGTGGGGTAGTTCTTCGCGACCTCGAGGAGCTGGGCGGAGCGCTGCCGTTGCTGCCACAGCGGCGTGCGCTTATTCGGGTTCATCCGCGGAATGAGCAGCGCCCGCGCCGCGCATTCCCGGAACCGGGAGGCGAACAGTGCGGAACCACCCACCTCCGTTGTGACGATCTGCTCCAGCTCGTCGGGCTCGAAGACGAAGAGTTCCGCGCCGGGCGGCTCGGCATCGGCATCGGGGACGCGGGCGATGATGCCGTCGTCGCTCGCCACGGCGGAGCCGTCCACGCCCAGCCGCTCCCGGATGCGCGCATTGATTGCAAGCGCCCACGGTGCGTGCACCTTCATGCCGTACGGGGAATGCAGGATGATGCGCCAGTCGCCCACTTCGTCGCGACCGCGTTCGACGGTGAGGCTCCGGTCGGTGGGGAGCGTTCCTGTCGCGGCGCGCTGCTCGGCCAGGTAGGCGACGAGGTTGTCGCGGGCGTTCTCGTCGAGACCGGCGTCCATCAGACGCTGGGTCGCCTTCTCGGGGGCGGCGGAGGTGAGTTCGCGGGAGAAGCGACCCAGCGCCTCACCGAGCTCGAAGGGGCGTCCGATGCCGTCGCCGTGCCAGAACGGCACTTTGCCGGGCTGTCCGAAGGCGGGCAGGACGTTCACCCGGTCGTGGGTGATCTCCACGATGCGCCAGCTCGTCGTGCCCAGCGTGAAGACATCGCCCACGCGGGACTCGTAGACCATCTCCTCGTCGAGCTCTCCCACGCGCGCGCCGCTCGACTCTCCCGCGACGAAGACACCGAAGAGCCCGCGATCGGGGATCGTGCCCCCGCTCGTCACGGCGATGCGCTGCGCGCCGGGGCGGGCGGTGAGCGTTCCCGCATCCCGGTCCCACACCACGCGCGGCCGCAACTCGGCGAACTCATCGGAGGGGAAGCGCCCCGCGAGGAGGTCGAGCGTCGCCTCGTAGGCGGAACGGGGGAGGGACTGGAAGGGCGCGCTGCGTCGCACCGTCTCGAACCATTCCTCCACGGAGAGCGGGGCGAGGGCACAGGCCGCGACGGTCTGCTGCGCGAGGATGTCCAGGGGATTGCGCGGCACCGCGATCGCCTCGATCTGCCCGTGCAGCATGCGCTCCGTGACGACGGCCGTATGCAGTACGTCACCACGGTGCTTGGGGAAGAGATCCGCGCGACTGACCTCGCCCACGCGGTGCCCTGCGCGGCCCACGCGCTGCAAGCCTGAGGCGGCGGATGGCGGCGCCTCTACCTGGATCACGAGGTCGACGGCGCCCATGTCGATGCCGAGTTCGAGGCTGCTCGTCGCGACGACGCAGCGCAGCTCGCCCGACTTCAGCTCCTCCTCGACGATCGCGCGCTGCTCCTTCGAGACCGAGCCGTGGTGGGCTTTCGCGAGCACGGGGTCCGCACCGGCCGTGGACCCCGCCTGCGCCATCATCTGCGCGGGAGGGCCGGCGGGGACGGGGAGCGCCGCACCGATGCGCTCCGCATAGATCTCGTTGAGCCGTCCCGTCAGCCGCTCCGCGAGGCGGCGGGAATTGGCGAAGACGATGGTCGACCGGTTCTTCAGGATGCGATCGACGATCGCCTCCTCGACGTAGGGCCAGACGGATCCCGTCGCCTCCGGGTACTCCGCCTCCGTGCCATTCTCTGTGCTCGCGGGGGTGGGCGGCGGGTTCGTGAGGTCGGGGAGAGGCACGACGACACCGAGCTCGAAGGTCTTCTGTGCACGCGGAGCGACGATCTCCACGGGGCGCGGGCCACCGAGGAAGCGGGCGACCTCGTCGATGGGGCGGACCGTCGCGGAGAGCCCGATGCGCTGCGCCGGTGTCTCCGCGCCATGCGCCGCGCGGAGATCGTCGAGGCGTTCCAGGCTCACTGCGAGGTGCGCGCCGCGCTTCGTCGCCGCGACGGCGTGCACCTCGTCGACGATGACGGTGTGCACGTTCCGCAGCGTCTCGCCCGCGCGGCTCGTGAGCATGAGGTACAGCGATTCGGGCGTGGTGATGAGGATGTCCGGCGGGGCCGTGAGGAGCTTGCGCCTGTCGCTCGATGTCGTGTCGCCCGAGCGCACGCCCACGGTGACCTCGGGGGCGTCGATCCCGAGGCGCCGGGCCGATTGCCCGATGCCGACGAGGGGGGAGCGGAGATTGCGCTCGACATCGACGCCCAGCGCCTTGAGCGGGGAGATGTAGAGGATCCGCGTACGCGCGGCGTCCTTTTCCCGCGGCTGCGTCGTTCCGCGCTCGCGGAAGACACTATCGATGGCCCAGAGGAATGCAGACAGTGTCTTCCCCGACCCCGTGGGGGCGACGACAAGGGCGTTCTTCCCCGCCGAGATCGCCTTCCATGCGCCGACCTGCGCATCCGTGGGCGCGTCGAAGGCCCCGCGGAACCAGTCCTGGGTGGCGGGGGTGAAGCGTTCGAGCACATCGCCCATACGTCTATCTTCGTCCGGGCCTCGGACATCGGGGGTGCGGTGGCGTCATCTCCGGAGAGAGTCTTGGACGATGTCTGTGAACCCTGATAC
This sequence comes from Actinomycetales bacterium, assembly GCA_015655255.1. Next base: position 4,082 of record JAATFJ010000259.1, read on the forward strand.
GCATGTCGAGGCGGGCGGCGTCGGTGTTAACATTAACGACGTTACCGAGCTTCATGCGCCTTTTGGAGGCTGGAAGATGTCCGGATTTGGTCGTGAGCTCGGTGTGGAGGGGCTGCACGGAATGATGCAGCAGCGCCACATTCGTCTGCGTCGTCGGAACCCGGGGTTCTGATGCGTGCAGCGGTGTATATGGAGCCGTTCCGGATCGATGTCGTTGACCGACCCGATCCGCGGGTGGTGGATCCGGGAGACGCGATTGTACGGGTCGCTCTCTCCTGCATCTGCGGTTCGGACCTCTGGTATTACCGCGGACTGTCCCCGCGGGAACCGGGGCAGGCCATCGGCCATGAGTTCCTGGGCGTCGTGGAAGAGGTGGGCAACGATGTCCGTGGCCTCCACGTGGGAGACACCGTCATTGCGCCCTTCATGTGGAGCGACGGCGTCTGCGCCCACTGTCGTCACGGCGTGACATCGGCATGTGTCGACGGCGGCATCTGGGGAGCCCTCGGAATGGACGGCGGCCAGGGCGAGTATGTGCGTGTGCCGCACGCGCAGTCGACGCTGGTCGTGATCCCCGAGGGGGCGGCGGCAGGGCGCGAAGCCGATTTCCTCGCGCTCGCCGATGTCATGGGGACCGGGTATCACGCCGCCGTCTCCGCACGGGTCGCTGCGGGGTCGACGGCGGTGGTGATCGGGGACGGCGCGGTCGGCGTCTGCGCGGCGATCGCGGCGGCGCGCTTAGGGGCGTCTCGAGTGATCGCGATGAGTAGGAACCCCGTGCGGGCCGCCTTGATGCGTCAGGCCGGGGCGACCGAGGTGTTTGCCGAGCGAGGGGACGACGCGGTGAGTCGGCTCCAAGACGCGACGGACGGGATCGGCGTGGACGCGGTGCTCGAGTGCGTCGGCACGGCGGAGTCCATGCAGACCGCGCTCGGAGTCGTGCGCCCGGGAGGCACCATCGGCTATGTCGGGGTTCCGCACGGCACAGAACTGCCCGTGCCGAGGCTGTTCGCGAAGAACATCGCTGTGGCCGGGGGACTGGCCCCCGTGCGTGCCTACCTGCCGCAGCTTCTGCAGGAAGCACTCCGCGGTGATATTCACCCCGGTATCGTCTTCGACTCGGAGGTATCCCTCAGCCGGATCTCCGACGGCTATGGCGCCATGCACGACCGACGCGCCACGAAGGTCCTCGTCGTTCCGGACTAGCGCGCGGGCTTTCCCGGGGGACAGTGGGCAGGACGAAGGTCCGCGGAGCCCGTCCCACATCTCGGCGCGGTGGCGTCATCTCCGGAGAGATTCTTGGACGATGTCTGTGAACCCTGATACACAGGAATGGACAATTCGGAGGGAACGATGAGTAACAACACGAACGAGAGCGCCCACGGCGAGGCCGGGGGGACCACGCCGTCCGAGTCGGAGGGGGAGCAGCAGACCCCGCCGGATGCGCCGAACGCGGAGCAGGCGCCGCCGCCCACCACGGAAGGCGATCAGGTCCCGGAGACCGTGGGCCCCGCGGTTCCGCCGCCGCCACCGGCACCGCCAGCACCGTCGGCCGCTCCTTCCGTGCCGCCCGCTGCCCCCGCGCAGCCCGGCACCGCCCCCATTCCCGGGCATCCGGGCATCGCCGATGCACCGGTGCAGACGCCCTCCGCGCCTCCGCGCACCCCGAATCCGTGGGTCGCCTTCCTCACTCCCGGCCACTACCTCGGAGCCCTTGCGAACGTCGGCATCGCCGTTGGGGCGGCTGTGGTCGGCGCCATTGTGCTCGTGCTGCTCCTCGTCACTGCGGGCTCGTCGGCGCTGTCCTCGGTGCTCCCTTCGTCCGCGGATATCCCCGTGGACGGCTCCGGCGTCGTCGGGCTCGTGTTCACCCTGGCCGGGTTCATCTACGGCGGGAGATCTCCCTGCAGGTCGGGGGATCGCTGGGCCTGCTCAGCGGTGGCGCCGGCGCTTCGGCCACGCTCTTCCCGTTGCTGTTCACGGTCGCGGCTCTCCTCGCCGTCCTCTGGTGGGCGAGCAGGCAGGGGCGCGCGCATGCACTCCCCACTCTCTGGCATCGCCTCGCGTACGCGGTCGCCGTCGGTCTCGTCTCCGCGCTCGTCCTGCTCGTGCTCACGCTCGTCTTCGCGGTGCGCGTGTCCGCATCGGGTGTCGAGGTGGAGATCACGAGCGCGGGCGTCCGCCTCGTCCTCTTCGGCACGTTGCTCATCGCGGCGGCGGCCTACGCGGGCCAGGAGATCGGTCGCCACGCCCAGCCGGGTCTGAACTGGCTCGGCGCGGGCAGGACGGCGTTCGCGCGATTGCCGCGATTCCTGCGCGAGTTCGCCGCCTACGCGGCCTTCGGCGCCCTCGTCTTCGGTGTGCTCGGAGCGATCTTCGTCGCCGTGCAGCTCTCGCAGAGCATCGGCGTCGGTGCGATCGCCGTGGCGATCATCGGGTTCCTCAACATCGCCGTCTTCGCCGCCGTGCTCGGTCATCTGGGCGGACTCACCGTGGGCGGAGGCCTCGGTGGCTATGCCTCGTCGCAGACGGGGACGCTGTTCGGTCTCGGCGAGCCGTTGCTGTGGCTGATCTTCCTGGCCGCCCTGGTGCTCACCGCCTTCGTCGCACTGTGGATCGGCACGCGCCGCGTCCGCACGGCGACGATCGATTGGACGCGAGCGTGGTTGCTCCCGGTCACGGTGCTCGTGGCCTGGTTCCTCTTCGACCTCCTCTTCTTCGGGATCGGAGTGGGCGGGGCGGGTTCCGCCGGAATCCTCGGCGGCAGCGTCGCGGCGAGCATCGGCGTCGCCCCCTGGAGCCCGTTCGTCCTCTTCCTCTGGGCGGTGCTCGTCGAGCTCGGCGCGCAGTTCCTCCCCCGCATCGTCTACGGGGTCTCCCCGCGGCTGCACGGATTCCTCGCGGGCCGCGCGCACGTCGCTGCCTGGGTCGCAGGCTCCGCCGTGGCGATCCCCGGTGCTGTCTCTGCCGCTGTTCTTCCCGAAGCGGGGGGACAGTCCGCGACGCCCGCCGCCGGTGTGCTGCCGGCCACCGACGGCAACCCGGCGAACGCGGCCGCACCTCTTGCCGCACCGGCACCGCTCAGCCCCGCCGCGAAGCGCGGTCTCATCATCGGCGGGAGCGTGCTCGGCGGCGTCGTCGTGCTCGGCGTGGGGGCGACCATCGCGATCGGCGTGCTCAACTCCTCCCGCTCGCCCGAGGCGGCCGCGCTCTCCTATGTGCAGAGCATCGAGAACGGGAACGCGGAGGCAGCCAACGCCGCCGTCGACCCCAACGTGCCAAACGCCGATCGCGCGTTCCTCACGAATGACGTCCTGGGTGCCGCCTCCGAGCGCATCTCCGACGTCTCCGTCGAACGCGTGGACGCCGGAGGCGGGGATACGGCCTACGTCGAGGTGAGCTACAAGCTCGACGGCGT
>JAATFJ010000102.1 GCA_015655255.1 Actinomycetales bacterium
AAGAAGCGCTCGCGCTGGACGAGGTCCTCCTTGCGCCAGGCCATGTTGTCGCGGAGGTAGTCGAAGCCGAATTCGTTGTTCGTTCCGTAGGTGATGTCGGCGAGGTACTGCTCGCGGCGCACGGCGGGGGTCTGGCCGGACACGATGATGCCCGTCGTCATGCCGAGCGCGCGATAGACGCGGCCCATGAGCTCGGCCTGGTAGCTGGCGAGGAAGTCGTTGACAGTGATGACGTGGACGCCCTGGCTCGCAATGGCGTTGAGATAGGCGGGGAAGGTCGCGACGAGCGTCTTGCCCTCACCGGTCTTCATCTCGGCGATGTTGCCGAGATGAAGGGCGGCGCCACCCATGAGCTGGACGTCGTAGGCGCGCATGCCGAGCGTGCGCTTGGCCGCTTCGCGGACGGCGGCGAAGGCCTCCGGGAGGAGGTGGTCGAGCGTCTCCCCGGCGTCGAAACGGGCTCGGAGCTCGGTCGTCTCGTTCTGCAGTTCCTCGTCCGTGAGCTTCTCGAAGTCCGTCTCCAGCGCGTTGACAGCCTTGACGGCCTGGTTCAGACGGCGGATGACGCGTCCTTCGCCTGCGCGCAGCAGCTTCTCAAGAGGATTCGCCACGAAAGTCTTCTTCCTGCCTGTGGGTGATCGCCCGGCGCTCACTGCGACGGCGATGCGGACATATGGTGCCATGTTACCTGCCCGTGACCTGGGCGTGTTCCTCGCGGGAGTAGCTCACGATTTCGCGGTATGCATATACTCGGTAACGCATTCACCGATCTGCCGTGGGAGGCCTTCGTGTCCGTCCGTCAGAGCCTGCTCGCCATCCTTGATCAGGGCCCGTGCTACGGCTACCAACTGCGCAATGAGTTCGAGCGCCGCACGAGCGCCGCATGGCCCCTCAACGTCGGCCAGATCTACAACACCCTGGAGCGCCTGGAACGGGATGGACTCGTCGAACGCGGAGAGGCCGATGAGCTGGGGCACGTGTACTGGCACATCACCACCGCAGGTTCCGCCGAGGTCGCCGTATGGCTTTCCTCCCCCGTCGTGCGCGCGTCTGGGGCACGCGATGAGCTCGCCGTGAAAATCGCCCTCGCTGCGACGCTCCCCGGCGTGGACCTCACCGCGATCCTTCGCGCGCAACGCGCGGCCTCACTCTCCCGCCTGCAGGATCTCCGCAACGCGATACTGACCGACGACGAGCCCGCGGGTGCCGCAGAACTGGCTCGAGCGCTAATTGACGACGCGGCGATCTTCACGGCGGAAGCGGAGGTGCGCTGGCTCGAACACGCGGATAACCGCCTCGCAGGACACCCGCGCCACGCGCTGGCGTTGGAGTTGGAGACAGAGCGCCCCCGGCGCGGTCGACCGGCGAAGACCGCTGCCCCGCACGGCGTCTGATCGCGCACGGCGAAACGGATGCACAGTCCGCTCAGAGAGCGGATCGTTAGGATCAATTCATGGCGGGTTTTTGGGGTAAGCGCAAGCGCGAGCAGGAAACGGCGCAGGCAGCGCAGGACGCGGACCTCGCGCGTCGAGCGCAGACGGCCCTCGTCGCCGCGGACGAGCGCATCCGCACCGCGAGCGACGAGCTCGCCTTCGCAGAGGCCGAGCTGGGTACCTCGCTCACGGCCGATCTCTCCGCGGCGCTCACCGCCGTGAGGACCCATCTCCAAGAGGCGTTCACCCTCCATCAGCTCAACCACGACGAGATCCCGGACACCGCCGAAGAACTGCGCACGCGCAATGCGCGCATCGTGCAGCTCTGCGACTGGGCGGAAGACCTCCTCGATGAGAAGACCGAAGCGCTCGCTGCCTCGATCGCCCGCGTACGAGAGGCTCCGCAGGTCATCGCCCAGGTGCGGCGCGATGCGGAGCTGCTCTCCGCACGCGTTCCCCAGGCCCGCGAGACGATCGCACAGCTCTCCGCGCTCTACGCGGACTCCGCGATGCGGCGGATCGCGGCGAGCGCGGATGAGGCTCAGCAGCTCGTCTCCTTCGCCCTGCACGGCGCGGATGTGTCCGAGCGCCGTCGGGCGGCGCATCAGAATGAGGAGGCAAACCTCGCGCTGGAGACCGCGACGGAGGCGACGCGAAGGGCGAGTGCCCTCCTCGCGGCCGTGGAGGACTTCGAGATCGAGGCGCTGCGGGCCGAGTCCACGCTCGCCGAGGTCGTCGCCGACTCGCGGGGCGATATCGTCGCTGCGCGCACCGCTCCGCAGACGCCCGCGGTGACCCAGGGCGTCGCCGATCTCGATGCAGCTCTCGCCGCTCTGACACCGGCGGGAACGAGGAACGACCCCTTCGCGGAACTCACAAGGCTGCGTGCGGCCAATGCGGCGCTGGATGCGGCAATCGCCACGGCGCGGCACCGCGCGGAGCATCCGCTCACGACGATCGCCCAGGTCCAGCACGCCCTCGACGATGCCGACCGCCAGATCGGCATCGCACGCGGACTCATCTCCGGGCACCGCGGCTGGATCGGGGCCGATGCGCGCACGCGGCTCGCCGAGGCGGAGCGCCTGCGCGTGGACATCCCCGAACTCATCTCTCCCGAGGAGACGCGAGAGCAGGCGCTCTCCTCCGCACGTCGGGCCGCGCAGCTCGCCGCCGAGGCGCTGCAGCTCGCCCAGCGCGACATCGACTCCTCGCGTCCACCGCAGGACGACGGCTGGGGTGGCGGCTGGGGTGGCGGACGCCGCGGCGGAGGGGGCGGCGACATCGCTTCCGGCATCCTCGGCGGCCTCGTCATCGGCAGCATCCTCGACGGCATCTTCGACTAGCCCGCCGCATCCGCGACAGAAAACTGCATCTGCGCCAGATATCGGTGGTGCAGATGCAGTTTTGTGCCGCAGAACCCGAGGGGTGCGGTGTTTAGGAGGCGATGGCCTCGGCGGGGGGCGCGGCGGTCGTCAGCGAGATGACGCCGTAGTCCCATCCCTTGCGACGGTAGACGACGCTGGGGTGGTCGGTGCGCGCGTCGACGAAGAGGAAGAAGTCGTGGCCGACGAGTTCCATCCGGTCGACCGCCTCCTCCACGGTCATCCACTCCGCATCGAAGTGCTTCGTGCGGATCACGACGGGCGTGTAGGCCTCGTCCTCGTCCGCGATGACGGGGATACTTCCCGTCGCGACGGCATGCAGCACATCGGCGGAGGCCGGTTGCACGTCGATGCCAGCGAGAGCGCCGCTGCCCTTCTCGAACCGCGGTCCCCGCGTGCTCTGGCGTCCGTCCACGCGGCGCTCCTTGAGCCGTCTCAGCTGCTCCCCCAGCTTGTCGACGGCGAGGTCCAGCGCGACGAACTTGTCGCTATCCGTGGCCTCGGCGCGGACGACCGGCCCCTTGCCCGCGAGCGTGAGCTCCACGGTCTCATCGGGGACCCTGCCGTTGCGGTACGCGCGATGTGTGACCTTCACATCCAGCCGCAGCGCCCGAGGGGCGAAAGTCTGGATGCGGGCGATCTTTTCCAGGGCAACGGTGCGGAAGCGATCGGTGATGCTCACTCCGACGCCGACGATGCTCGTTTCCATGCGTGTCTCCTTGTCCCGGTCCTCCCGGCCAAGGGCGGACCGTGGTCGCCTTGTCGTCTCTACGCTAGCCCGCCAAATCGTTCCTGTCACCCATTGTTTACCCGGTGTTTCGCGGCACCTCACGAAGCGGGTGTTGCGGCGAGCGCGACGGCACCGACAACCGCCCAGCCCGCCTGTGCAAGGACGCGCACCGCCTCGTCGAAGGTCGCCCCTGTGGTGACGACGTCATCGATGAGGAGGGCCGTCCGCGGAGCGGAACGCGCGCGCACCCGGACGCTTCCCCGCACGTTCTCCGCCCGTTCTCTGCGTCCCAGTCCGCGCTGGTCCCGGGCTCGCCGTCCCGGCGCGAGCACCGTGACAACGGCGAGACCGGCGCGGCGGACCAGCAGCTCGGGCACACGGTACCCGCGGCGGCGGAAGGCCGCGCGCGCGGTCGGCACGGGAACGAGCACCGTATCCGTCGGCACGTCCCGCCACGCCACCTCGATGGCGGCGCGCAACGCGGCACCCAGCGGACGGGCGAGCCCCGTCGCCCCGTCCTCCTTGAGCCCCCGGATGCACCGTGCGGCGGGCCCCGCGAAGTCGAGCGCGGCGATGCCCGGGAGACCCCCGGGCGTGCGGAACGTGCGCAGACTCGGGTGCAGAGCCGCCACGCACGGCGCACAGAGCAGTGTGCCGGGCTGCCCGCATCCCGCGCACCGGGCGCCGAGGAGGAAGGCGGCGGCCTCATCGCCGAGCGCGCGTAGAGAGGTGAGCCGAGGGAGCAGGGGGGAGGACATACTCACCGAGCCTGCCCGCTCATGGCTCCCCGCGGGGGCGCGGGGACGTTCCGGGAGAGAATCCACCGATCCGCACTCGGTGCAGGAAGAGTGCAGGAGGGGTACAGCCCCAGAGCGGAGCGGGCTGCGGAACGGATTTGCTCAGCGGATCTGCTCAGCGATCGGCCTGGGTGGCGAGCACGCGCACGCCGCTCAGCGCCTCCTGCCACGTGGTGAGCCGACGCACGTAGACATTCCCGTTCGCGTCGAGCACACGAGCGCCGTCCGCCGTCGATGCGCCGGAGAGCGCCACTGATCCCGACGGAGCGCGCGTCGACGTCGACGGACCGCCGATCGTCTGGGTGATGAGGCTGCTGCCCTCCTCGTCTTCGATGAGGAGGCCGAGGCTCTCGGAGCCGAACCAGGCGAGCCCGTTGACCGTTCCGGTGAGCGGGGAGAGCGGGAAGGTCGGTCCCAGCTCGACGGGCTTGTTGTTGTCGTCCCGCACGATCGCCGCGACGACGACCCACTGCTGCCCGCCCACCGTGACGACCGCGGCGATCCGTGCGCCGTCGGGCGAGACCCGGATGTGACTCACGGCGGAGGCATCGGGGAAGGCTCCCGCAACATCGGTCTTGGTCACGTCCGTACGCCAGGCGACGAGGGCCGTGGGGCTGTTACCGGGAACCGTCCAGACGTAGTCGTAGACGTCCATCGACGGGCTGATGAGGGACGCTCTGCTGTCCAGCTCGTTGGGGCCGCCGGACTGCCCGATCGCGTAGACGACGCCGTCATCGAGGCGCACAGCGGCCTGCGTCCCCGTCGCGGACACGTCGACGGCGGCGACAGGGGTCTTGATCGCGAGGAGCTGATCGCTCACCCCGGGCAGCGCCGTGATGGCCGTGCCGTCCACCGCACCGAAGGCGTCCTCGGTGAGTACGAGGGCGGCGGTGTCGGTCGATGGCGTGTCCAGGGTCACCGTCCCCGCGTCGAGGTCGCGCCCGTTGACGGTGAACCGTACCTCGCTGACCTGCGCGTCCGCGAGGCTCTCCTCCAGCTGCGTGCGCATACGGGCGAGCACCGCGGGATCGAGGTCGAGCGCGTCGGTGTTG
>JAATFJ010000077.1 GCA_015655255.1 Actinomycetales bacterium
GCGGCGGGACGACGCGGAGGCACGCCGACTGCGCCACCCCCGCGAGGACGGCGCGCCGCTTCTGCCCCAGACGCCCGTTCTCGGCGGTGAGATCGTAAATGCTCTGCACCCCCCCGAGCGCCGTCTGCACCGCCCACTGCCCCGGGACGTTGGCGCAGAGGCGGAGCGAGGCGAGCAGCTCCATCCCCTCGAGGTAGTCGCCGGCGCCCCGCTTGTCGCCGCTCCAGTACACCCAGCCCGTGCGGAGGCCGCAGGCGCGGTACACCTTGGAGAGGCCGCCGAAGGTGGCGCAGAGCGTGCTCTCGCAGACCGTCGCCGCCGCGACGTGCTGCGCCCCCTCGTAGAGGATGCGGTCGTAGATCTCGTCGGAGAAGACGATGATCTGGTGCCGCTCGGCGAGGCGGATCAGGCCCTCGAGCGCCTCGCGCGGGTAGACGGCGCCCGTGGGGTTGTTGGGGTTGATGATGACGATCGCCTTCGTCTTCGTCGTCACCTTCGCGCGGATGTCCTCGAGATCGGGGTCCCAGCCGGAGTTCTCATCGCACACGTAGTGCACGGGTGTGCCGCCCGCGAGGCTCGTCATGGCCGTCCACAGCGGATAGTCCGGGGCGGGGATGAGCACCTCGTCGCCCTCGTCGAGGAGGGCTTGCATGGTCATCGTGATGAGCTCGGAGACGCCGTTGCCGAGATAGACGTCGTCGGGGTCGACCCGAGGGAAGCCCGGGGTCTCCTCATAGCGGCTCACAACGGCGCGACGGGCGGAGATGATCCCCTTGCTGTCGCTGTAGCCGTGCGCCGTGGGCAGCGCCGCGAGCATGTCCCGGACGATCTGATGCGGCGCCTCGAAACCGAAGATCGCCGGGTTCCCCGTGTTGAGCTTGAGAATCGTGTGGCCTTCGGCCTCCAGCTGCGCCGCCTCGACGAGTGCTTTCCCACGAATCTCGTACAGGACGTTTTTCAGCTTCGACGACTGGTCGAAGGTACGCGGCGAATTCATCCCCTCAGGATATGCCTGCTCCCCCCTGGCCGGAGAACAGGGAGGGCAGGCCAGCGAGCCTTCCGTGGCCCGGTGGACGCTACTTCTTCTTCTTGCCCGCCGCTCGACGCTGTGCGCGATTACCCGTGGGCTCCGCAGCGGGGGCCTCGGTGCGCTGGCCGAACGCGCCGCGCGGCGCCTCCTCCGAAGCGGGCTCCGGTGCGGCGGAGGCAGCAGCGGCGGCGTTCGCCGCGGCCTTGCGCAGGCGCGCGGTGGCGGCCTGCTGCACCTGTCCGCGGTCATTGCGCACCTCGACCTCACCGGCGTCGTTCGCGGCGGAATACTCGAGTTTCTGCTCCGGCTGGGTCTCGGAGAGCCCCTTCGCCTCCACTTCGGCAGTCTGACTGTCGCCCGTCCGGCGCACCTCGACCTCGAGGTTGTAGAGGTAGCCGACCGACTCCTCCTTGATCTGCGCCATCATCGACTGGAACATCGCGTAGCCCTCGCGCTGGTACTCGATGAGCGGATCGCGCTGCGCCATGGCGCGCAGGCCGATGCCGTCTTTGAGGTAGTCCATCTCGTAGAGGTGGTCGCGCCAGCGGCGGTCGAGCACCTGCAGCACGACGCGGCGCTCCAGCTCACGCGTCGCGGGCGCCCCGAAGGATTCCTCGCGCTTCTCATAGGCGATCTTCGCGTCGGAGAGGAGTTCGCGCGTGAGCCCGTCCGCGGTGATGCCGCCCTTGCGGCCCTGCGCTTCCTGGACGACCTCGTCGATGGTCACACCCACGGGATAGAGCGTCTTGAGCTCTGTCCACAGCGCATCGAAGTCCCAGCTCTCCGTGTGTCCCTCTGCGGTGTGGTCCTGCACGATGCCCGTGATGGCGTCCTCTATGAAGTGCTGCACGCGGTCGGCGATGTCATCGCCCTGGAGGATCTGTCGGCGGTCGGCGTAGATCGCCTCGCGCTGCCGGTTGAGGACGTCGTCGTATTTGAGGACGTTCTTGCGCATCTCGGCGTTGCGGGCCTCGACCTGCGACTGGGCGCTGCGAATGGCACGCGTAACAAGGCCCGATTCGATGGGGACATCGTCAGGGAAGTTCGCCCGCGCGAGGATCGCCTCGACGGCGCCGGACTGGAACAGTCGCATGAGGTCATCGGTGAGGCTGAGGTAGAAGCGGCTCTCGCCGGGATCACCCTGACGTCCTGCACGACCGCGGAGCTGATTGTCGATGCGACGGGATTCGTGGCGCTCCGTGCCGAGCACGTAGAGACCCCCGACCTCGGTGACCTTCGCCCCCTCTTCCGCGACCGTGGCTTTGGTGCCGTCGAAGACCTCGTCCCAGGCCGCCTCGTATTCTTCAGGCGTCTCGGCGGGGTCGAGGCCCTTGGCCTTCATCTCCTGGACGGCGAGGAACTCGGCATTGCCGCCGAGCATGATGTCGGTGCCGCGACCGGCCATGTTCGTCGCGACCGTCACTGCCCCCAGGCGAC
>JAATFJ010000176.1 GCA_015655255.1 Actinomycetales bacterium
GCGCGCGCAGGCGCTCAGCGCGCGAGACCGGTGCGCTCGCCGCCTGCCGTGCCCTGCGCCCGCGCCGGAGGCCGAGGAGGACGCCCACCCCGATCGCGAGGAGCAGGAGGACGGCGGCGCCTGCGATCATCCAGGCCTGCGCTAGCGCCACGACGTCACCACCGTCCGGGCGGCCTGCGCGCCCGCGAGTGGATCGATCGCAGGGCCATTGCGGAAGATGCTCGGGTAATAGTGGCGCCGGATCGCATCGATGAGCGCGGGCTGCACGCCCAGGGCGACGAGGTCGTCGAGGGAGAGCACGGGCGCCTCGAGGCCCGAGTACTCGTTGACGAAGGCGCGCACCGTGCGGCTCAGCGCGAGGTTCGCCGCGCGCGGATCGCTGCGCCCCGCGCGGTAATCGTCCTCGATGCGCTGGATCTGCGCGAGGTAGTCATCACGCAGGACGAGGAGGATGTCGGCGGGCGGGACGGCGGGCACCGTCGCGGTCGGCGGAGCGGGGATCGAGCGGCGCGGGCGGGTGAGGGCGACGAGCAGCCACACCGCGAGCACGCACAGGGCGATGATGCCGAGGGCGAGGAGGATCCACCAGCCGCTGTACTGCACGCCGGGGTAGAGCTCATCCGTTCCGGACATGGGCCCTCCTGTTCAGGAGGCGCAGAAGCGCGGGAACGGCCGCATCCTGCGTGGCGAGGCTCGTGTGGCTGATCTCCAGCTCGTCGAGGACACGGGCACGATGCGTCTGCTCCGCATGCTTCTCGGCCGCGAGCTCGTGGAGGATCGCGGGATCGCCCTGCACGAAGGAAGGGACAGCCCAGCGCGTGTCGATGTCGGCGCGGGCGAGCCCCGGGGCGTGGTCGAGGACGGGATCGGCGTCTTCGAGGGTGATCCAGAGGAGGTCGTGCTGGGCGCGCAGGCGGCGGAGATGGCGCTCCGTTTCGGTGGTGAGCGGTGCCTCGTCGGCGACGACGACAACGATCATCCGTCGCGAGATCGTGCGGGCGACGAAGGAGAGGAGTCCGTCGCGGTCCCCGGAAGCCGCGCTCGCCGCCGTCTCCGCGTCGATCGTGCGGAGTGTGTGCTCCAGCGCGGCCTCGCTGCGCCCCGTCGCACGGCGGCGGATGTGTGTGCCGTCGCCGGAGACGAGGGAGAAGTCGTCGCCGTGCCGGAGCGCGAGGACGCCGAGCACACCGATCGCGAGGATCGCGAGGTCCTTCTTGGGGCGTTCGTCGCGGGAGAGGGCCCGCATCCCGCGGCCCGTGTCGACGACGAAGAGGATCGTGTGCATGCGCGTCGCACGGTAGCGCTTGACGAGCGGGGTGCCCTGCCGCGCGGTGGCACGCCAGTCGATGTCGCGGATCTGGTCGCCGTACTCATAGTCCCGCAGGTCGTCGAAGTCGAGGCTACGCCCGTGCAGGAGCGAGGCGTAGGCCCCGTCGAGCGCGTGCAGCGACTTCTTCTGGGACGCGATGAAGAGCGTGCTCTTCACCCGGGTGATGAGGCTGGGCATCGGGCTCAGGGGGTGGGGACCGCGCCGAAGATCTGGTCGATGATCTCCTCGCTGCGGATGCCTTCGGCGTCGGCCTCGAAGGTGAGCAGCACGCGGTGGCGGAGCACGAGGTGGCGGAGCGAGCGGATGTCCTCCGGCAGGACGTGGTTGCGGCCGTTGAGAAGGGCGAGGGCGCGGGACGCCTGCAGGAAGGCGATGCTCGCGCGCGGGCTCGCGCCGTACTTGATGAAGCGGGCGCGCTCCTCGCCGATGTAGGGCGCGGGATTGCGGGTGACGTAGGCGAGCTGGACGATGTAGTTGCGAATCGACGCGTCCACATAGATGCGGCTCGCGACGTCCTGCAGGAGACGGACGTCGTCGAGGGACACGGCGCTGTCGATGTGGCGGTCGGGGTCGAGCACCCCCGAGTCGATGCGGCTGAGCACCTCGAACTCCTCCGCGGGACTCGGGTACTCGACGATCTCCTTGAGGAGGAAGCGGTCCATCTGCGCCTCGGGCAGATCGTAGGTGCCCTCCTGCTCGATGGGGTTCTGCGTCGCGATGACGAGGAAGGGCGAGGGGAGCGAGTGGACCTCGCCGCCGATCGTCGTCTGGTGCTCCTGCATGGCCTCGAGCATCGCCGACTGGGTTTTTGCGGAGGAACGGTTGATCTCGTCGAGGAGCACGAAGTTCGCGTGCACGGGGCCGAGGATCGTGCGGAACGAGCCCGTGGCGGCGTCGTAGATCTGGTTGCCCGTGATGTCCGAGGGGAGGAGGTCGGGGGTGCACTGGATGCGCTTGAACTGCGCCTTCACGGTGTCGGCGAGGGTGGAGGCCGCCGTCGTCTTCGCCAGTCCCGGCACGCTCTCCAGGAGGATGTGGCCGCCCGCGATGAGGGCGATGAGCAGGCTCGTCCGTAGGCGCTCCTGGCCGACCATCTTCGCCGAGTAGGCGTCGGAGACGACGCGGAGGACGTCGATCGCGCGACGCAGCTCGTCGTCGGTGGGGGTGGCCGCCGTGAGGGGCATCGGGGCAGCGGAAGGGGCGCCAGCGGTGCCGGGAGCACCGGCCGCGCCCGCCGCGCCCGGGGCTCCCGCGGCTCCTGCGGAGGGCGGGGGAGGAGCGGCCAACGAGCCGTCCGGTCCGGTGTAGGGCTGGGTCATCTGCACTCTCCTTCGCCACCGGGAGACCACGCAGAACCGGTCCCCCGCGGACCAGCGTAGTCGTGCGCTCTGTGCCGAGCCTCCGCCCTGTCGGACTCGGAGCGGATTTTCGGAGAAGAAGGAGAATGCGCCGATCCTCGCGCTTCTCCCGCATCGCGGAGGGAGCCTCGTCGTCGTGGCTCTTGTCCGGTGGACGAAGCGGCAGGAAGAACATCACGGAAATTATTAGTCGAACATAGTTGCTATTAACACCCCTAGTAAGTACCCTCTATATATGGCAGTTATGTTCGATTCTCCACTCCCGGGTCGCGGAGAGCAGCGGGCGCTGCTGGCCGA
>JAATFJ010000128.1 GCA_015655255.1 Actinomycetales bacterium
CCCGTCGCCGCGCTCCGCCAGGTCGGCATCCAGCCGGATGCGCTCGTGCTCCGCAGCGATCGCCCTGTGAGCGAGTCGAACCGCAACAAGATCGCCCTCATGTGCGATGTGGACATCGCCGGCGTCGTCAACACGGTGGACCTGCCCAGCATCTACGACATCCCCTCCACCCTCAACGACCAGGGCCTCGACGCCTACATCGCCAACCGGCTCGGTCTCAGCGCGAAGGCCGGTGAGGTGGACTGGTCGCGCTGGCAGAAGGTGCTGCAGGCCGTCCACAACCCCAAGCATGAGGTGACGATCGGTCTCGTCGGCAAGTACATCGACCTGCCGGACGCTTACCTGTCCGTCACCGAGGCTCTCCGGGCCGGCGGTTTCGCCCACGAGGCGCAGGTGAAGATCCGCTGGATCCCCTCCGACTCCTGCGAGACCCCCGAGGGCGCGGAGAGGGCACTTGGCGATCTCGACGGGATCTGCGTCCCTGGCGGCTTCGGCATCCGCGGTATCGAGGGCAAGCTCGGCGCGCTCCGCTTCGCCCGCGAGCAAGGCATACCTGCGCTCGGCCTGTGCCTCGGCCTGCAGTGCATGGTCATCGAGTACGCGCGCAACGTCGCGGGCATCGACGGCGCTTCCTCCAGCGAGTTTGACCCGTAGACGGTGGAGCCCGTCATCGCGACGATGGCGGAGCAGGTGGAGATTCTCGACGGCGGCGACCTGGGCGGGACGATGCGGCTCGGCCTCTACGAGGCTGACCTCGTCGAGGGGACCCTCGCCCGCGAGCTGTACGGCACGCCGCAGGCGGCAGAGCGCCACCGGCACCGCTACGAGGTGAACAACGCCTACCGCGACCGGCTGAGCGCCGCGGGGCTCGTCTTCTCCGGACTCAACCCTGAGCTCGACCTCGTCGAGTACGTGGAGCTCCCGCGGGACGTGCACCCCTACTACATCGCCACGCAGGCACACCCGGAACTGCGCTCCCGTCCCACGGCCCCGCACCCGCTGTTCCGCGGCCTCATCGGTGCGGCCATCGAACGGCACCGCGCGAGCGAGCTCTTCGATGTCACGGAGGACGTCGCCGCCCATGAGTGAGCAGGCCATGTCCGAGTTGCGCGACGAGCCCTTCACCCCGGAGATCCTCGCGAGCGCCCCCGTCTTCGAGGGCGCGGTGTGGGATGTGCGCACCGACCGCTTCCGCTACGGCGACGGCGAGATCGTGCGGCACTACGTCGATCATCCCGGCGCCGTCGCGGTCGTCGCCCTCGACGAGGACGATCGCGTGCTCCTCATCCAGCAGTACCGGCACCCTATTCGCATGCGCGACTGGGAGCTTCCCGCGGGCCTGCGCGATGTCGCGGACGAAGATCCTCTCCTCGCCGCGCAGCGTGAGCTCGCCGAGGAGACCGACCTGCAGGCCAGGAACTGGGAGAAGCTCCTCGACACGTACACGACGCCGGGCGGCAGCAACGAGACCATCCAAATCTTCCTCGCGACGGGTGTCTCACCCGCCGCCTCCGACTTCGTCCGGGAGGCGGAGGAGGCCGATATGCGGGTCGTCTGGGTGCCCCTGTCGGAGGCCGTCGCCGCCGTGCAGGACGGCCGGATGCGCAACGCCATCCTCGTGAACGGTGTGCTCGCCGCCGCGCTGAGGCGCACCGCCGGAGCGTAACCATGCGCATCGAGCGCGCGATCGATGCCTACCTACGGCACATCACCATCGAACGCGGGCTCTCCGTCCACACCGTCGCCGCCTACCGCCGCGACCTCACGGCCTACCGGGAATGGCTCGCAGAGGCCGGCATCGAGGACACCGCCGCGGTATCCGGTGCCGTCATCGCCCGATTCATCGCGGACCGCTCGACCGCCGTTCCCGTCCCCGCCGCCACGAGCCTTGCGCGCCTGCAGTCCTCCGTGCGCGGCCTGCACCGCTACCTCGTCCGGGAGGGCGCGGAGGTCGAGGACCCGACGGGCCGGCTGCGCCCCCCGAAGATGCCGCAGCGGCTCCCCAAGGCGCTCACCATCGATCAGGTCGAGCGCCTGCTCGCCGCGCCGTCACCCGACGAACCCCTCGGCATCCGTGACCGTGCTCTCCTCGAACTGCTCTACGCGACGGGCGCGCGCGTCTCCGAGGCCGTGGGCCTCGACGTCGACGATCTCGCCCACGGCGACGTGCTCCGCCTGCGCGGTAAGGGATCCAAGGAACGCATCGTCCCCGTGGGCTCCTACGCGCAGGCCGCCGTCGGCGCCTATCTCACGCGCGTGCGCCCCGCGCTCGCCACGAAGGGGAGTGCGACACCGCGCCTCTTCCTCGGCGCCCGCGGTGCGCCGCTCTCCCGGCAGAGCGCCTGGCTCATCATCCGCGCCGCGGCGGAGCGCGCGCAGCTCACCGTGGAGATCTCCCCGCACACCCTGCGGCACTCCTTCGCCACGCATCTGCTGCAGGGTGGCGCCGATGTCCGCGTCGTTCAAGAACTGCTCGGCCACGCCTCGGTGGCGACGACACAGCTCTACACGCACGTCACCGTCGATGCGCTGCGCGATATCTACGTGACCGCGCACCCTCGCGCCCGGTAACGCATATCATCCGTCTTACCCCGAACAATCATTCTTCGGAATGATGTCTGCATGAATTCACTATGTCTAAGCTGAGTGTGGCGTCGAGAGCGACGTCGTGCACGAAGGAGACACATCATGCGCCCCTCCCGCCTTGCCCTCACCGCAGCCACTGCGGCGGCATTCGCCCTCGTCCTTGTCGGATGCTCTGGAGGGTCGTCGGGAGACGAGCTCAGCTACGAGGACTCGCCGCTGTCGAAGTACCTCGCGGCTGCGTACGGCGGCGATCTCTCGGAAGAAGAACAGCAGCAGCAGTTCGACGAGCAGCAGAAGCAGCGTGAGGAAATCATCGCGCAGTGCATGTCGGAGGAGGGCTTCGAGTACACGCCGCAGGAGAGCAACGGCGTGATCATCACGAGTTCGGACGAGGACTCCGACGAGCCGGAGTACGGCACGAGGGAGTTCGTAGAACAGTATGGCTTCGGCGCCATCCACTGGCCAGGGGATTCGGAGATGGCGCAGCCGACCGAAGAGACCACGAACCCCAACGACGACTATGTGATGTCCCTCTCCGAGTCCGAGCAGACCGCGTACTACGAGACGCTCTACGGCCCCGGCCCCTCGGAAGAGGAGATCAACGAGGATGGCAGCTACGAATACAACTGGGAGACCGCGGGGTGCGACGGACAGGCCCAGCACGAGGTCAACGGGGACAATCCCTACGAGGACGAGGAATTCGCC
>JAATFJ010000196.1 GCA_015655255.1 Actinomycetales bacterium
ACGACCACGCCGGCCTACCGGCTCCGCTTCGACAGGGAACTGCGCGGCGAGTGGATCAAGCTCGCCACGCTCCGATCCACCTGGTGGTCCATCGGGATCACCGCGCTCCTCACGATCGGACTCGCCCTGCTCATCGCGTCCTCGACGAGCGGCACCGGATTCCCCCCGATCCAGGTCGTCGTCTCACCCCTGCAGTTCACGATGCTGCTGGCCGGGATCCTCGGGGTCATTGCCGTGACCGGGGAATACTCCACGGGGATGATCCGCTCGACCCTCGCGGCCAACCCCGTGCGAGGCGCCGCCCTCACAGCGAAGGCCGTCGTCGTCGCGCTGCTGCTGTTCCTCACCTCGCTCGTCATCTTCTTCCTCGCGGCGCTCGCGGTCGGGCCGATCCTCGCCGGCAAGGACCTCTCGATTTCCTGGGGCGAACCGGAGAACTCCTGGCTTCCGCTCCTCGCCGCCTCCGCCTCGATGGCCGTCTTCGCCCTCATCGGCACCGCCTTCGGCTTCCTCATCCGTTCCGGCGCGGGAGCAATCGCCGCCACCGTCGGGCTGTTGTTCGTGCTGCCGATCGTCGTGGCGCTCTTCCCCACGTCCGATCCCTCCTGGGAGTGGATCGGCGAGCTGAGCGCGTACCTTCCCATGTCGGCGGCGCAGTTCCTCATCTACCCCTATGACGGCGCGACGCTGAGCGTGTCCACCGCGGCGCTCGCCCTGGCCAGCTGGGTCGCCGTCGGCCTCCTCGGCTCGTGGGCCGTGTTCCGCACACGCGACGCGTAGAGTCGCTTCCGTGCCCACCGCGCGCAGCCGCAGCTCTCCGCCTCCGCAGGACAGGATTGTCCCGCAGGAGGAGGAGGAGCTGCGGCTGCCGCGTCCGCCGGGCTTCATCCGGCGCTACTGGGCGCGGCATCCGCTGTTCGCGGACATCCTCATCGCCACCATCGCCCTCCTCCTCTCCCTCGTTCCCGCGACGACGTATCGCGAGTCGAACACCGGCGGCGGCTTCTCCGATACCGCCTTCGTCGCCGTCGGCTCGGGGCTCCTTCCCGTCCTCATCGTCACCGCCTGCGTCCTTCTGTGCTGGCGCCGTCGCTTCCCCGTCGTCGTCTTCCTCGCCGCGACCGTCGCGACCATCGGCTACCTCAGCGTCCCCTCCCCCGTGGGAGGTCCGCTCCTCCTCCTCGCCTGTTACGCCCTCGCCGTCTACCGCAGCTCCCGCGCCTGCTGGACGGGGCTCGCTCTCGCCATCGGCGGACTGAGCATCATCGCCATCGCCGTAGCGGCGAGCGGGACGATCGGCTGGCAGATCTCCTGGAACGCCATCCTCAGCCAGTTCGTCCTGGGGCTCATCGGCGCGCTCATCGGCGTGAACGTCGGCAACAGGAAACGCTACGTCGAGGCCGTCATCGACCGGTCCCGACAGCTCCTCGTCGAACGCGATCAGCAGGCGCGCATTGCGACCGATGCGGAGCGGAACCGCATCGCACGGGAGATGCACGACATCGTCTCGCACTCACTCACCGTTGTCGTCGCACTGTCCGAGGGCGCGGCGGCCACGCCGGATCGCGAACGAGCCCGCGATGCCTCCACCGCCGCGGCCACGACCGCGCGAGCCGCCCTCGCTGAAATGCGTTCGATGCTCGGCGTTCTCCGCGACGGAGATGCGGATGCGCCCCTCGCTCCCGCCGAGCCCCGCTCTCCCGCCGACACGGTGACGGCCGCGCGGCGGGCGGGGTTCCCCGTCGCCCTCACCATCGCGGGATCCGCTGACCTCGCCCCGATCACGTCCTACGCGATCGGGAGGATCGTGCAGGAGGGGGTGACGAACGCGATGCGGCATGCGCCGGACGCCGCATCGATCTCCGTCCGCATCGACTACGGCGCGGAGCCCCTGGTGGTGGAGATCGTCAACGACGGCGCCTCCGCGCCGCGCGGCGCGGGAGGATTCGGCTTGCGCGGGCTGGAGGAACGGGCCGCGCGGGCCGGCGGGACGATCCACTCCGGAATGGCCGGGGACGGACGATGGGTTCTGCGCGCGGAGCTCCCGCGCCTGCCGCTGGCAGAGGGCGCGGAGGCGCACGGATGAGCGAGGGAATCCGCGTGCTCCTCGTCGACGATCAGGAACTCATCCGACTCGGCTTCCGGCTCGTCGTCGACGCGGAGCCGGATATGCACGTCGTCGGCGAGGCGGAGAACGGCGATGCGGCGATCGCCGCCGTCGGAGAGCTGCATCCGGACGTCGTACTCATGGACGTGCGCATGCCGGGGACGGACGGCATCGCCGCGACCACGGCGATCGTCCGGGAGCACCCGCTGACCCGCGTGCTCGTGCTCACCACCTTCGACCTCGACGAATACGCCCTCGGTGCGATCACCGCGGGCGCGAGCGGATTCCTCCTGAAGGATGCCCGCAGAGAAGAGCTGCTCGCCGCGATCCGCGCCATCCACCGCGGCGACGCCGCCCTGTCGCCGCGTGCGACGAGGCTGCTCATCGATCGGCTCGACGCGGATCGGCAGGCGGAGCCGGGGCGTGCGCCGGCGGTAGGAGCGGACCCGACGGCCGCGGCGACGTCGCTCACGTCGCTCACGTCACGGGAGCACGATGTATTCCGCGCCATCGCCGAGGGGCTGAGCAACGCCGAGATCGCGCAGCGGCTGTTCCTCAGCGAGTCCACCGTGAAGACGCATGTCAGCCATGTGCTCGCGAAGCTCGGCGCGCGCGACCGCATCCACGCCGTCATCATCGCGCATCGGGTGGGGGTGGGGTGACGAGGTCGCGATCGCAGGAGAAGCGATACGACACTGAGACCGCACAGACCTACCGGCGGGGGAGAACGGCGCGCTAATCTGCAGGTCGAGATACACGATGACAAAGGCCCGACATGACTGATCCCGCCGCCGGCTGGTACGCCGACCCCGACGACTCCTCCCGACTGCGATGGTGGGATGGCAGGCAATGGACCACACAGCTGCAGAACCGCGTTGACGGCGCGCCACCCGTGAAAGCCATCACGCCGAGAAGACTCTCCCGCACGCAGAAGATCGTCATCGTCGTCGTGTGCGTTATCGCTCTCGCCGTGCTGGCAAGCATCGCCCCTGCGCTCGTCCTCCTCTTGAGTCTCATCGCTCTCGGTCTGGCGATCTTCGTGATCTGGAAGGGTGCGGCCCCGAAGATGGGCATGCGGTCCCGGAAGTCCGGGTTCGCCGCGCTCGGCGTCTCCTTCGCGCTCTTCCTCGGCGCGGGATCGGGCTTCGCGGCGACGGCGCCCGACGAGGAGACGTCGTCTGCGCGTCCACACGCGCTGGTCGCCCCGACGGAGGAGACCGCAGACTCGTCTCCGAAATCTCCCGCCCCCGTCGAGACCACATATGCGGAGGTCGAGGAGTCCACCCCTATTCCTTTCGAACAGCAGACCGTCACCGACGATCAGCGCGATGTCGGCGTGAACGAGATCATCACGGCCGGGGTGGAAGGCACTAAGGTGACAACGTACCGGGTGACCTATCACGACGGTGTCGAGGTGGCGCGCGAACTCGTCGCAGAAGCGGTCGCGCAGGAGCCGGTCGCCGAGGTGACGGCGCAGGGCACCCGCCAGCAACCCGCACCCGCACCCGCCGAACCGGTGCCCTTCGCCGCGGCCCCTGCGAACTGCGACCCGAACTACGCGGGGGCCTGTGTACCGATCGCATCCGACGTCGACTGCGAGGGAGGCAGCGGCGACGGGCCCGAGTACGTCCGCGGCCCCGTCCAGATCGTGGGGAGCGACATCTACGATCTCGATCGCGACGGGGACGGCATCGCCTGCGACAAATGAGGCATCGGTCGGGATGCCGGAGAGCCGCGCCCGATGAGGTTATCCGGATACTCCGATATCGCGTGCGCATCCGGAAAACCCGATGGGCGCCTTCGCGGCGAGGGGAAGCCCGTGTTTCCTCGATAGACTGACCCCTATCCACCCGCTCGTCCCCTCTCCTTGGAGTGCGCGTGACCCACGCCCCCGATGCATCCGCCCACGTTCCCGATTCCGTGGAGAACGCCATCGCGACGCCGGAGAAGGAGCAGCCCTACGCGGCGCTCGGCCTCAAGGACGACGAGTACGCGCGCATCCGCGAGATCCTGGGTCGCCGCCCCACGAGCGGGGAATTGGCGATGTACTCCGTGATGTG
>JAATFJ010000172.1 GCA_015655255.1 Actinomycetales bacterium
CCAGCCCGGACCCGATCACCGAACCGGAGGCAACCTGCGTCGTGGAGAGGGCGAAGCCGAAGGCGCTGGAGGCGAGGATCGTCGCGGCCGTGGAACTCTCCGCCGCAAAGCCCTGCGCGGGTTTGACCTCGGTCAGCCCCTTCCCCAGCGTGCGGATGATGCGCCAGCCGCCGAGGTAGGTGCCTAGAGCGATCGTGAAGGCGCAGGCGAGGATGACCCAGAACTGCGGCTCATGGTGCTCACCCGATTGCCAGCCCACGGAGATGAGGACGAGAGTGATGACGCCCATCGTCTTCTGCGCGTCGTTCGTGCCGTGTGCGAGGCCGACGAGCGAGGACGTGAAGATCTGCCCCCAGCGGAAACCATCGCGCCCATCCGGTTTGCTGTCGTAGCGACGCGTGATCGAGTACGCGATCTTCGTCGCCGCGAAGGCGATGATGCCCGCCGTGAGCGGGGCGATGAGCGCCGGCAGGACGACCTTGGACAGCACAACCCCGAAGTCGATGCCGCTGAAGCCGACGCCGACGACGGTCGCCCCGATGAGCCCGCCGAAGAGCGCATGGGACGAGCTGGACGGCAGGCCGAGGAGCCAGGTGAGCATGTTCCAGGTGATCGCGCCGATGAGCCCCGCGAAGATGAGCGCGGGCAGGATCCCGTGCCCGATCTGGTCCTCTCGGACGATGCCGCCGGACACGGTCTTGGACACCTCAGTGGACAGGAATGCGCCCACGAGGTTGAGCGCCGCAGCGAGGAGAACGGCCGTACGCGGCTTGAGCGCCCCCGTCGCGATGGGCGTGGCCATGGCGTTCGCAGTGTCGTGAAAGCCGTTCGTGAAGTCGAAGAAGAGTGCCAGCAGAACGGCCAGCACAACAATGAGGGCTGCGGTTTCCACCATTCGCTTTCGGTTGGTAGACGGAAAGGAGAGGTGTCGACGAGATCGACGTGATGAACGAAGAGTTCACCGTGGGTTTTACTTCCGTTAACCGGCCCCCGATGATCCTCGCACCCCGCACGCCGCCGGTCAACTCGGCGTCGACTAGCGTGGAGGAGTGATTTCCGCACCGCGCGCGCAGCGCCGTCCCCAGCCCCGCACGTTCCACGGCGACACCTTCGAGGACCCGTATGAATGGCTGCGCGATAAGGAGGATCCGGAGGTCATCGCACACCTGGAGGCGGAGAACGCCTACACCGCGGAGCGCACGGCGCCCCTCGCAGGTCTGCGGGACACGCTCTTCGACGAGATCAAGACCCGGGTGCAGGAGACCGATCTCTCCGTGCCGACCCGTCGCGGCGCCTGGTGGTACTACGGGCGCACTGAAGAGGGCGCGCAGTACGGAATACAGTGCCGCGCCGCGGCGAAGGACGACGACTGGACTCCCCCCGTCCTCGAACCGGGGGTGCCCGTGCCCGGCGAGGAAGTGCTCCTCGACGGCAACGCCGAGGCGGAGGGTCAGGACTTCTTCTCTCTCGGGGCCTTCGACGTCTCCGACGACGCCACGCTGCTGCTGTGGTCGACGGATTTCGCGGGCGATGAGCGGTACACCGTGCATGTGAAGGAGATCGCGACGGGTCGTGTGCTCGCCGATGAGATCCCCGGCACCCAGGGCGCGTTCTTCACGCCGGACGGCTCCGCGATCGTCTACACGACCGTCGACGAATCCTGGCGCCCCGATACGCTGTGGCTGCACCGGCTCGGCACCAACGTCGAGGAGGATGTGCAGCTCTTCCACGAGGAGGACGAACGGTTCTGGCTCGGCGCGGGCATCACTCGCAGCCGCCGCTTCCTCGTCATCGGCGTCGGGTCGAGCATCACGAGCGAGGAGTACCTCGTCGACCTTGCGGACATCACCGCCGCGCCGCGCGTGATCTGGCCGCGCCGCGACGGTGTCGAGTACTCCGCCGAGCACGCCGTCATCGATGGCGCGGACGTGCTCTTCATTCTGCACAATGACGGCGCGGAGGACTTCGCACTCGTCGCGGTGCCCGCGGAGGACCCGCTCTCCACGCCCCGCATCGTCGTGCCGCACACGCCGGGACGCCGCATCCTCGACATCGATTGCTTCCGCGATTTCGCGACCATCGAGTACCGCAGGGATGGGCTGAGCCGCGTCGCCCTGCTCGACTACGCGAGCGATGCGCTCGACGAGATCGTCTTCGATGAGCCGCTGTACTCGGCGGGAACCGGGGGCAACCCGGAGTGGTACTCCCCTTTCCTCCGCCTCGGCTACTCCTCGTTCGTCACGCCCAGCACGGTATACGACCTGGACCTTCGCTCGCACGATCTCGTGCTGCGCAAGCGCCAGCGCGTCCTCGGCGGGTACCTCCCCGAGAACTATGCGCAGGAGCGAGCCTGGGCGACCGCGCCCGACGGCGTCGAGGTCCCCATCTCCCTCGTCTGGAAGACCTCCTTCGGCACCCCGGGAGACGGGACGCGCCCCGTGCACCTGTACGGCTACGGCTCCTATGAGCACTCCATCGACCCCGGCTTCTCCGTCGCACGGCTCTCCGAGCTCGATCGCGGCGTCATCTTCGCCGTGGCTCATGTGCGCGGCGGCGGCGA
>JAATFJ010000171.1 GCA_015655255.1 Actinomycetales bacterium
ACATCCGCAACTTCGGCCAGAAGTCGGTCGACGAGGTGCGCGACAAGCTCATCTCGCTCGGTCTGTCGCTCAAGGATTCGGTGCCCGGTTTCGATGGCGCCCACTTCTACGGCGGCAGCGAAGACGAGTCCTTCTGACCTTCCCGAAATCCTGACCAGGAGTTAGACCACCATGCCTCAGCCCACCAAGGGTCCCCGCCTCGGAGGCGGCCCCGCCCACGAGCGCCTGCTGCTTGCCAACCTCGCGGCTGCCCTCTTCACGCACAAGTCGATCAAGACGACCGAGACGAAGGCCAAGCGCCTCCGCCCGCTCGCCGAGCGCCTCATCACGTTCGCCAAGCGCGGCGACCTGCACGCCCGCCGTCGCGTGCTGTCGGTCATCGGTGACAAGTCCGTCGTGCACGAACTCTTCACGGAGATCGCGCCGCTCGTCGCCGACCGTGAGGGCGGCTACACGCGCATCACGAAGGTCGGCAACCGCAAGGGCGACAACGCCCCCATGGCCGTGATCGAGCTCGTTCTCGAGCCCGTCGCGAAGAAGTCGAAGAAGGCCGCCGCGGCCCCGAAGGCGGTCGTCGATGAGGCTCCCGTCGAAGAGCCCGCCGAGGTCGTCGAGGACGCCGCTGAGGAAGCCGCCGTCGAAGAGGCCCCCGTCGAGGAGACCGTTGCCGAGGAGACCGTTGCCGAGGACACCGCCGAGGCGACGGAGTCCGCGGACGCCGACAAGTAATCCGCTCGTTCGCAGGCCCGCATCCGCGCAGGATGCGGGCCTGCGGCGTTAAGTGATAGGTGAAGTCCGATGGCAGCAGTACAGTAGGGACGTGCAGAGGACAACGCGTTCATGATGGCCGAGACGTCCCGGATCAGCAGGGGACCGCGCGCCTACTCCACCTTCGTTCTCATCGGGATTCTCGCGGGGCTCCTCTCCGGTCTCTTCGGTGTCGGCGGGGGAACGGTCATCGTTCCGCTGCTCGTCCTGCTGCTGGGATTCGATCAGCGTCTCGCGGCGGGGACCTCTCTCGCCGCCATCGTCCCGACGGCGAGCGTCGGGGTCATCTCCTATGCGGTGTCCGGCTCCGTTGCCTGGATTCCCGCGATCATCCTCGCCGCGGGCGCTGTCGTGGGCGCGCAGATCGGCACGCGCCTGCTCCCCCGGATCTCCCAGACGGTGCTGCGCTGGGCGTTCGTCGGCTTCCTCGTGGTCGTGATCGTGAGCCTGTTCCTCGTGATCCCCTCCCGCGAGGCGGAGTTCGCGCTCACCTGGCTGAGCGGCATCTCGCTCGCCGCGCTCGGCGTGGGGACGGGGATCATGGCGGGGCTCATCGGCGTCGGTGGCGGCGTCATCGTCGTGCCCTTCCTCATGCTGGGATTCCAGACGAGCGATCTCGTCGCCAAGGGCACCTCGCTGCTCATGATGATCCCCACGGCTGTGTCCGGCACGGTGGGGAACCTCCGCAACAAGAACGTCGATCTTGTGGCCGGGCTCACGATCGGCCTCACCGCCTGCACGACGACCGCTCTCGGGGCCTGGCTCGCGACCATCATCGATCCTTTCGTCGGCAACATCCTCTTCGCCGCCTACCTCATCGTCATCGCCGTCCAGATGGCGCTCAAGGCCCTCCGAGGCCGCACCCGCTAGTGCCCCGTCCCTCCCGTCTGTTTCTGCCGTCGGCCGGGAATCCGGGTCCTATTCCCTGCCGGAGGCGGAAACAGACGGGCGTACATGACGTTTTGTCTCACGCGCGGGAGCGGCGGGTGCGGGTGGGGCTTAGCGTGGCAGGATGAGCGAACAGCCGCGTGTGTACGTCATCCATGAGAACGCCGAATGGTTCCCGCCGTTCGCCGCGGCCTTCGCGGCGGAGGGTGTCCCCGCCGAGGAATGGCTGCTGACGGACGGATCCATCGATCTGTCCTCGCCGCCGCCCGAGGGTGTGTTCTGGTCGCGGCTCAGCGCCTCCGCGCACACCCGCGACCACGCGAACTCGAAGGAATACGGGCGGGCCGTGCTGCGCTGGCTCGAGTCCTGGGGTCGCCCGGTCGTCAATGGCAGCGCCGTGCTCGAACTCGAGGTGAGCAAGGTCGGCCAGCACGGGCTGCTGCGGCACGCGGGGATCGATGTGCCGCGGACCGTCGCCGTCTTCGGCACGCAGGACCTGAAGACGCGGGCGCGTGAGTTCTCGCTCCCCTTCATCAGCAAGCACAATCAGGGCGGCAAGGGTCTCGGCGTGCGCCGCTTCGACAGCTACGAGGAGTTCGACGCCTGGGCAGAGGGGCCCGATTTCGAGCCCTCGCCCGACGGCATCACCCTGCTGCAGGAGTACCTCTTCGCGAGGGAGCCGTTCGTGACGCGCGTGGAGTTCGCAGGAGGGGAGTTTGTCTACGCCGTGCGCGTGGACACGAGCGCCGGCAGCTTCGAGCTCTGCCCCGCCGATGCGTGCGCCGTCCCCGGCGCCGACGGCATCGAGCCGGAACCGCTCTTCCGCGTCCGGGAGGAGATCACCGCGGAGCACCCGCTCGTGCGGCAGTACCGGGACTTCCTCCGGGAGGCCGGCATCGCCGTCGCGGGCATCGAGTTCATCGAGACGATCGACGGGCGCACCGTCACCTACGACGTGAACACGAACACGAACTACAACGCGGATGTGGAGGCGGCCTCGCCCGTATCGGGTCCGCGCAGCATCGCGCGGTATCTGGCGGGGCTGCTGCCGGCTCGGGTGTCCTGATAGGGGAGTGTTTCACTCACCGACGACTCTTCAGGCCCCTTGAGGCTGCGATGCGCACGCAGCCTCAAGGGGCCTGCGTGCGTTCCGCGCGTGTGTCTGTGCTTAGCACTGGATGTGCACCTGTGTCGAGGTGCTGTCGTTATCAGTCATGTACCGACTAAGTCGGTCAATTTCTGAATGCGCGCCACGCTGAGCCCTAGTTTTTCCTCACGGCGCTTACTACTGCGTCCGCCCTGAGAACGATCCCGTCGGGTGACGGCGGTTGCTCAGCGGAGTCACTCCCCCCGTCGGGCTATCGATGACAGATCCAGGAAAAAAGATGTCAGATCTTCGTACGTCAATTGAAAGCGGCAAGACCTCCCGCCGCCGGTGGCCCTGGGTTGCTGCTGGGGCGGTGGTGGTCGCCGCCCTCGCGACGTGGGGTATCACCGCGGCCGTCGCCAACGGTTCCCCCGCACCGCTCACCTCCAGTGGCGACTCGGCAGAGGCCACGCAGGGAGGAACACTGGAATTCGCCCTCATCGACTACCAACGCAGCCCCGATCCGCACTGGGGAACCAACTACGCCGAGTCGATCGTGGCGGATAACATCACGGATAAGCTCACGTGGCAGGATCCGGATACGGGGGAGATCACGCCGTGGCTTGCGGAGTCGTGGGATGTGAATGACGATCTCACGGAGTTCACTTTCCACCTGCGCGATGACGTGACG
>JAATFJ010000089.1 GCA_015655255.1 Actinomycetales bacterium
CGTCGGGGACGAGATCGTCACGACGGAGATGGAGCATCACGCCAACCTCATCCCGTGGCAGGAGCTCGCTGCGCGGACGGGTGCGACGCTCCGCGTCATCCCCCTCGACGACGACGGCGCGCTCCGGATGGAGGAGGCTGCGCGCCTCATCGGCCCGCGCACGAGGCTCGTTGCCGTCACCCACGTCTCCAACGTCCTCGGTATTGTCAACCCCGTCGAGGAACTCATCGCCCTCGCGCATGCGCAGGGCGCGCTCGTCGTGCTTGACGCGTGCCAATCCGCCCCGCATCTCCCGCTCGACCTGCACGCGCTCAATGTGGACTTTGCGGCGTTCTCCGGCCATAAAATGCTCGGACCCACGGGCATCGGCGGGCTCTACGGGCGGCGCGCGCTGCTCGCCGCGATGCCGCCGTTCCTCACGGGCGGATCGATGATCACGACCGTCACCACGACGAGCGCCGAGTATCTGCCCGCACCGCAGCGCTTCGAGGCGGGCACTCAGCGCGTCTCCCAGGCCATCGCGCTCGCCGTGGCCGTGCGCTACCTCAACGCCGTGGGGATGGAGAAGGTCGCCCGGCATGAGGCCGAGCTAGGTCAGCGGCTCATGGACGGCCTCTCCGCGATCGACGGTGTCCGCGTGCTCGGCGCGGACATCGACCGGCCGCGCGTGGGGCTCGCGAGCATCGACGTCGCGGGTATCCACGCCCACGACCTCGGACAGTTCCTCGACGATCGCGGCATCGCGGTGCGGGTCGGCCACCACTGCGCGCAGCCCCTGCATCGCCGGCTCGGCATCACGGCGTCGACGCGCGCGAGCACCTACCTCTACTCCACCGAGGACGAGGTGGATGCCGCCATCGCCGGTGTCTCCTACGCCCTCACCTTCTTCGGGAGGAACGCATGACCTCGAGCGAACTGCAATCGCTGTATCAGGAGCTCATCCTCGATCACTCCCGCTCCCCGCACGGCTTCGGGCTGGGGGAGGACACCCCGGCGCAATCGCACCAGATCAACCCCACGTGCGGCGACGAGATCACCCTCCAGGTGCACCTCGCCGATGACGGATCCATCGCGCACCTCGCCTGGGAAGGCCGCGGCTGCGCGATCTCTCAGGCCTCGGCCTCCCTCCTCGCCGAGCTCGCCGAAGGGCTGACGATTCCCGAGCTCACGGTGCGCATCGACGCCTTCCGGGAGGCGCTGCGCTCGCGCGGAAAGATCGAGCCGGACGAGGAGCTCCTCGGCGACGCCGCGGTGCTGGGAAACGTCTCCCGCTACGTCGCGCGCGTCAAATGCGCCATGCTCGGCTGGGTCGCCGCGGAGGACGCGCTGCGCAGGGTGTGACGTTGTGTGTCGCTGCGTGAAGCGCCGTTGCACCATCGGGTGACGGTGCGGCACAGAAGGCGGAGTCTGGGGCGACGGACCGCTTTCCAGGAGTGCCATGACCGACGCCTCACCCCCGCGCGCGGCCGACGGGCATCAGCTCGTCAGCCCTGCACAACTTCTCTATTTGCTGCACAACGCGGAGCAGGGAAAGGGGCCTGCGGTGCGCGTGCTCGATGTGCGCTGGCGGCTCGACCGCCCCGAGGGGCGTCCGGAGTATGTCCGGGCGCATCTTCCCGGTGCGGTCTACGTGGATCTGGAGGGGGAACTGGCCAGAAAGGGCCAACCGGAAGAGGGGAGGCATCCGCTCCCGCGCTTCGCGGACCTGCAGCGCGCCGTGCGCGGATGGGGGGTCCGTGAGGGGGACGTTGTCGTCGCATACGACGACAATCGGGGCGTCGCCGCCGCACGGCTGTGGTGGCTGCTGCGGCGCGCGGGTGCGGATGTGCGGGTGCTCGACGGAGGCATCCGCGCGTGGGTGGCCGAGGGGCTGCCGCTCTCACAGGGAGACGTGCTGCCCGAGACCGGTGATATCTCGCTCCGCGAGTCCGAGGAGGGGGAGATCTCCCGCAGTGAGGTCGAGGCGTTCAGTGCTCAGGGCGTGCTCCTCGACGTGCGGACGCCCGAGCAGTACAGCGGCGTCTCGCTCTCCCTCGATCCCGTGGGAGGGCATATCCCCGGAGCCGTGAACCTCCCCGCGCTCGCCGTGGCGACGAGCGACGGCAGGCTCCAGCACCCCGATGCGCTGCGGCGCATCTTCGCGGGTGCGGGGGCGACGGTGCGCACACCTGTCGCGGTGTACTGCGGCTCCGGCATCGCCTCCTCCCTCGTCGTCCTCGCCCTCTCCGTGGCGGGCCTGCCCGCGCGTCTCTATCCGGGCTCGTGGAGCGAATGGTCGAACACGCGCGGGCTCACCGCGGCCGTCGGGATACTGCCTGCGGGGCGGCTGACCCGCACATGACACTCCCGTGACACACGGGGAATACGCCGCTGCCGGTGTTGTTGGCAGGAGTATGACGACACTCGGAATCATCGGAGCAGGACACATCGGCAGCCAGGTCGCCCGTGCGGCGGTCACGGCGGGATACGACGTGGTCATCGCGAACTCGCGCGGACCGGAGACGCTCGCCTCCCTCATCGACGAACTTGGTGCGCACGCGCGCGCGGCCACAGCCGCGGAGGCGGGAGAGGCGGGCGACGTGGTCGTCGTCACCGTCCCCCTTGGTGCGATCGCGGAGATCCCCGTCGCACCGCTCGCCGGAAAGATCGTGCTGGACACGAACAACTACTACTTCGAGCGCGATGGACACATCCCCGCTCTCGACAAGGGCGAGACGACCACCTCACAGCTCCTCCAGGAGCACCTGCCGACCTCCCGCGTCGCGAAGGCCTTCAACCACATCGCCGCAGCCGACATCACGACCACGGGCACCCCCGCGGGAACGCCGAACCGGCGTGCGCTCGCCACGGCGAGCGACTTCGACGACGCCGCGGACTTCGTCACCCACCTCTACGACGAGATCGGCTTCGACACCGTGAACATCGGGCCGCTCAGCGAGTCGTGGCGTGTGGAGCGGGACCGTCCCGCGTACGTCGTCCGGCAGAACGCGGAAGAGCTGCGGGAGAACCTCGCGAAGGCAAACCGGCTGCCCTGAGCCCCGGCGCGGCCCGGAAACGTCCACGGAACCAGGGATTTTTCCGGATGAGGTCAAATACCCTCCCGGATGGCAGAATACTTCCATGTTGGGTGTGGGGGCGCACGAACGGGAATCAGATCGCGTGGCACGGGTGTTGCGCGAGGAGATTATGCGGGGTGTGCGGGCGCCCGGCTCCCGTCTCATCGAGCGGGACATCGCCAAGGAGCTGAGCGTGTCGCGCGTTCCGGTGCGCGAAGCGATCCGCCTGCTCGCGGTCGAGGGGGTGGTCGTCGCGAGGCCGCGCACGTGGGCGGTCGTGCGCCAGCTCACCGTCCGCGATGTCCGGGATTTCGCCGAGGTGCGCGAGGCCATCGAGATGCTCGTGTTCGTCTTCGCCGCCGAGCGGCACGATGGGGAGGGGCTAGCGCAACTGCGCGAGGTCCTCGATCGGCAGCTCGCGGCGACCGATCGCGATGATCCCTCCGTCGCGCGCGCCGCTGCCACCGACTTCCACCGGACGGCGGTGGTGCTGAGCGGGAACGCGGCGCTCGATGAGCTCGTCCGCGTCTTCGTGACGCGCTTGCGCTGGATGTTTGGGCAGCATGATGACCTGCACCGAGTCGCCGCCGAGCATGTGCTTATCTTCGATGCGATCGCCGCGCGCGACGGGGAGCGTCTGCGAGAGCTCATCCGTTCGCATCTGGAGGGGGAGCGGGAGATTGCGCAGCGTCGTGTGGAGCAGTGGGCCGCGGAGACGAGCGATTCCTCCGTCGTGGAGGATGAAGGGAATACCAAGGGGTAGCTTCTGGTTCTCTCTCACGAATACCCCATGGGGGTATCATGAACTCCGAGAAACACGGGAGAGAAAATGACCACTACCACCTACGCCGTCACCGGAATGTCCTGCGGGCACTGCGAAGCAGCTGTCCGCTCCGAGGTCGCCAAGATCGTCGGCGTCACGGACATCGATGTGAGTGCGGCCGACGGGCACCTCGCGGTCACCGCCGAGGGTGCGCTCAACGATGCGGCGGTTCTCGCCGCCGTCGACGAGGCCGGATACAGCGCCGTCCGCGCGTAACCGCTATGGGCACCACGACGGGTGTCGTCTACGATCTCGACATCGACGGCATGACCTGCGCCGCATGCGCGGCGCGCATCGAGAAGAAGCTCAATCGCATGGACGGGGTGACCGCCTCGGTGAACTTCGCCACGGAGAAGGCGCATGTGAATGCCGTTCCCGGTGTGGGCGTCGACGCGCTCATCGCCGAGGTCGAGCGCACCGGGTACTCCGCGTCCCCACTGCAGAAGGAGCAGAAGGAGGCGGGGCCGAATCCGCTCCGCCGACGGCTCTTCGTCTCGGCGGTGCTGGCCGTGCCCGTCATCGTTCTCGCGATGGTGCCCGCGTGGCAGTTCCCCGGCTGGCAGTGGGTCTCGCTCGTGCTCGCGACCCCCGTCGTGACGTGGGGGGCGTGGCCCTTCCACCGCGCCGCACTCCTCAACGCCCGGCATGGCGCGGCGACGATGGACACCCTCGTCTCCGTGGGCGTCGCCGCGGCGTACCTCTGGTCGCTCGTCGCCTTGTTCTTCGGGATGGCGGGGATGTGGGGAATGACCCACGAGTTCCGCTTCACGGCTGAGCGCGGCGATGGGCTGCGCAATATCTATCTGGAGGTGGCCGCGGGAGTGACGGTGTTCCTCCTGCTGGGCCGCTACCTGGAGCAACGGTCCAAGCGCCGCGCCGGTGCCGCGCTCCGCGCGCTCGGAGAGCTGGGCGCGAAGGACGCCGCGGTGCTGCTCGACGGTGTCGAGGAGCGTGTGCCGGTGGACCGTCTCGTCGTCGGCGATGTATTCGTCGTGCGTCCCGGTGAGCGGATCGCGACCGACGGCGTGGTCGAGGAGGGGCGCAGCGCCATCGACGCCTCCCTGCTCACGGGCGAGGCCATCCCGGTGGAAGTGCATCCGGGCGATGCGGTCGCCGGGGCGACGGTCAACACGGGCGGACGTTTGCTCGTGCGGGCGACGAGCGTGGGGGCGAACACCCAGCTCTCCCAGATCGCGCGCCTCGTCGAGGAGGCACAATCGGGCAAGGCCGAGGTGCAGCGACTCGCGGATCGGCTGGCAGCCGTCTTCGTTCCCATCGTGTTCGGTATCGCCGTGGTGACTCTCGTCGTCTGGCTGGTCATCGGAGGGGGGACGGCGGCGGCCTTCACGGCCGCCGTGTCGGTGCTCATCATCGCCTGCCCCTGCGCACTGGGGCTCGCCACCCCGGTCGCGCTCCTGGTCGGCACGGGGCGGGGGGCGCAGCTCGGCGTCCTCATCAAGGGGCCCGAGACGCTCGAATCCACGCGCCGGGTCGACACCATCGTGCTCGATAAGACGGGCACCGTGACGACGGGGCGGATGACACTCGCTGAGGTCATCCCCGCGGACGGCGAGGACGCGGACGAGGTCCTGCGCCTCGCGGCCGCGCTGGAGGCCGGATCGGAGCACCCCATCGCCCGCGCCATCACGGCCGCCGTGGACACCGCGCTGCCGCCCGTCTCGGAGTTCCGCAACGCCGAGGGCCTCGGCGTCACGGGGATCGTGGACGGGCATGCGGCGGTGGCGGGTCGTCCCGTGTTCCTCGCGGAGTGGGCGTTGCATCTCCCGGACGATCTCGCAGAGCGGTTCGCCGGGGCGGAGCAGGAGGCGCGCACGGCCGTCGCCGTCGCGTGGGACGGGGAGGTGCGCGGTGTCCTCGTCGTC
>JAATFJ010000306.1 GCA_015655255.1 Actinomycetales bacterium
CTGCTGCGCCTGCGCAAGGAACTCACCCTCGGCACGGGTTCGCTCGTCTGGGAGGAGATCGCTCCGAGAGCCCTCGCATTCCGTCGCGGGAATATCCGCGTAGCGATCAATCTCGGCACCGAGCCCGTGGAGCTCGGCGCCTCGCGCTTCCTCGTCCAGAGCGAGCCGTTCGCGGGCACGGCGCTCCCGCCGGATCACGCGGCCTGGTACACGAGCGAAGCCTGAACGCCTCGCCTACACCTCGACGATGCGCGGCGATGCCGGCAGCACGGCGGCCGGCGGCGCGAGCGCGGGCTGCGGCATCCCATGCGCCTCGCGATGCAGCCGTTCCATGCGCACATCGAGTTCCGCGGCGGCCTCCGCGGCATCCGTGAGGCTGTCGACGATGTGCGCGGGCACCTGGTTGGCGAACTTGTAGTAGATCTTGTGCTCGAGGCTCGCCCAGAAGTCCATGGCGATCGTGCGGAACTGGATCTCGACGGGCACGGGCCGCGGGCCCGTGGAGAGGAAGACGGGCACCTCGACGATGGCGTGCAGGCTCTTGTAACCGTTGGGCTTGGGATGGGCGATGTAGTCCTTCACGGTGCGCACCGTGATGTCGTCCTGCTGGGTGAGGAGGTCGAAGAGCCGGTAGACGTCGGTGACGAAGCTGCACGTCACCCGGACTCCCGCAATATCGGTGATCTGCTCGCGGATGTGCGCGAAGTCCGGTTCCTCGATGCCCTTGCGGGCGACCTTCTCGACGATGCTGTCCGGGCTCTTGAGCCTGCTCTTCACATGCTCGATGGGGTTGTAGGCGTGATCGTGGGTGAACTCGTCGCGGAGGATGGTGATCTTCGTCTCCACCTCCCGCATCCCGAATTCGTACTCGCGGAGGAACCTCTGGAAGTCGTCCCGCAGCTCTCGCGCGCGATGGATGTCGTCCTCGGAGACGTCTACGGTCGTCATGTCCTCGACGTTACGCGCGCCTGATCGGAACGGACTGTGCGTTCGCGATGGGCGGAGCGTCCTTCAGGAGCGCGGTTCTCTGGCATCGACGAGCTCCTGGCCGGAGATCAGGCCGGGCAGCCCTCTCCCCCGGCGCGTCGTGACGAGCAGGATGACGCTGAGGAACATGAGCGGTACCGATATCCACCCGAACCAGGGCACGAGGCCGAAGGCGAGGAGACCCGCATAGCCGCCGAGCCAGCGCAGGACGCGGGCGAGGACCACGGGCAAGGGGCCTCCCGCGTAGCGCAGCTGCACCGCGAGGTCGCCGATCGTGCGTCCCGTGGCGAGGACGATGACGAGCCAGAGTCCGGAGACGGCGAGGGTCGTGATGAGCAGGGTGAGGTTCGCATCGGCGGAGGCCTTCCCCGTGATGAACTCCGCTCCGAGCTGCACCACGATGCCCGCAGTGAGGGAGACGAGCATCGCGCCGAGGCCATCGCACAGCATCCCGAGGGCGCGGCGCCCCTTCGTCACGGGGCGAGGCAGATCCGCATCCGGGGCCACGTCAAGGCCGCGCATCCGCCGGGGAATGAGAAGCGCGAGGACCGATCCGATGAGCGCGCCCGCCGTGTTCGTCATGAGGTCGCCGACGTCGAAGAAGCGGTAGGCGCAGGGGTAGATGCCCCATACTCCGGTGAGCTGCGTCGTCTCGATGAACAGCGAGACGCCCAGCCCTCCCAGCGTCGCGACGAGGATGCCCCGCCCGCCGAGCACGCGGAGGAAGAAGCCCAGCGGCAGGAAGAGGAGCACGTTGAGGACGATCTGCTGGATCGCGGGGTCGCTCAACGGATTACCGCCGTGGGAGAGACCCTTCTGCACCTCGCGGACGATCTCGAAGGGATCCGTGATCGCACCGACGCAGACAAGCGCGTCGGGATCGGGAAGGGGCAGGAGCGTGTAGGTCCAGATCGCCCAGAAGTAGACGAGGGCGGCCGCCCAGAGCAGGAACCGGGGGATGCTCAACCGCCCGCGGCGCCGATAGCTGATTGCCACGAAGGGAATGAAGAGGACGACTCCCACCCCGAACCCCAACAGGATCGCGATGGTCGCGGACATGATCTGGTCACTCATCGATACGTTCTCCCCCCCTCCGGAACAACCTTTCCAGTCTTCCGGTTTCTGCGCGGTGCGTCGTCCTTCCGGCGAGGGATGGGGATCGACCCGGAGGATGATTCCCGGCGGGGAGGTACGGGAGCAGCGGCGAGATCGGCACTCCGCCCTACCCCAGCCCTGCCCGCGCGTTCTCCAGCGCCACGAGCCCATCGATCACGGGCCCCGCGATGATGAGGTACATGAGGCCGAGGAAGACGGTGTGGGTGGCGGTGAAGCCCCCACATACGAGGAGGTTCCCGCGCTGACGGAAGTGCGCGACGACCTTCTTCACGAGCGAGGGCGGATGCGTGACGTCCCAGCTGTTCAGCCGCAGGTAGCGGCCCAGATACATGCCGAAGGCGACGAGGAGGAGCACCCCGCCGACGGCGAGGAGGGCGGGCGCCTTGAGGAATCCGCTCGCGGAATCGTCATAGGCGACGACGACGATGAGGAAGTGCGCGAGCAGCACGTTGACGATGGTGTTGACGACACCCGACATCGCGAGCGAGATGACGAGGATGATGTCGTACCAGAGCGGGACAGCCTCCCCCTCCGCACGGTGCGACTGATTGAGCTCGGTGATGAGATAGCTGGCGTTGGGAAGCATGAGCAACCACACGATCCCGAACGCGGCGAGCGCGATGTAGGCGAGCGGCCGCGGGCCGGGGAGGAGGAGCACCCAGACGCCCAGCGTGACGGCGAGGAGGAAGATCGGC
>JAATFJ010000329.1 GCA_015655255.1 Actinomycetales bacterium
GAGGAGAGCTCCGGAGAGCGCCCTGCTGATGACGGTTCCTGCAAGCATCGCGAGGCCCGCCCCGATCGCGCTTCCCAGAAGTCCGATGAAGACGGCCTCGATACTGAAGAGCGCGAAGACACGGGGCTTCGTCATGCCGAGCGCCTTCATGAGGCCGATCTCCCGAGTGCGTTCCTGCACGCTCATGAGGAGAGTGTTGACGATGCCGAAGCCGGCGGCGATGAGGGCGATGACCGCAAAACCGCCGAGGACGAGCACGATCGCATCGATGACGGTGCGGAACGCACCGATGCTGTCGGCAACGGTCTTCCCGGTGAACCCGTCGTCCGCGAGCGCTGCCTTCAGCGCCGTGGCGTCCGGATCCGCATCGGGATCGAAGCGCACGATGGCACTGCTGTAACTCTCCTTCTCCTGTGCGGTCGCCCCGCTCTCCTGCGCGTCGTAGAGGGCGGTGACGAGGGCATTGTTCACCGAGGCGCCACCCGAGGAGACGAGCGAGTCCTCCGCCACACCGACGATCACGGAGTCGACCACGGACGTCGAACCGTCCGCGCCCGTCACCCCGAAGGTCACGGTCTCGCCGAGCGCATCGTCAGCGTCGGAGAAACCGAGCGCGTCGAGGTAATCGATCGGCAGCGCGAGCTGACGCTCATCCGTCGTATCGTCGAGCTGGGCACCGGCCGCGAGCTGCAGCGACATCCCGGGAACGATATCGCCCACGCTGATCTCATACGGCGTGCCGTCGCCGCGCTGAATGTAGTCGGGCGACACGGCGAGCGACGGCTCGACCGACAGCACGCCATCAATGCCGCGCAGCGTATCGAGATCATCCGGTGTGATGGCGAGCAGCGTTTCGGCCATTCCCGGAGGTCCTCCCGCGGCGGCGGCCGTCTCTGAGGAGCCGAGCGCCCGACTGTCAGGGTCGTACGCGCGCGGACCGTCCGAATCCGTTTCCCCGGTGTCGGGGTGGGTGACGGTGACGACATCATCCGCCCCGATGCTGAGAAGGGTGTCGTCGATGTAGCGATTGATCCCCGTGCCCACGCCGCCCGTGAGCGTGAGCGTGAACGCCCCGATCACGATGGCGATGACAGTGAGCGAGGTACGGAGCCTGCTGCGCCCGGTGTTGGCGATCGCCTGCCGGACGAGCTCCCCGGCCTTCATGCTGCGACCTCCGCCGTGGCCACCAGTCCGTCGTGGATGCGCACCTGCCGGTCGCAACGCGCCGCGAGGTCGGGATCGTGCGTGACGACGACGAGGGTGTTCCCCCGCTCCCGGTGCAGTTCGAGGATAAGATCTTCGACGATTGCTCCCGTGGCGGAGTCGAGGTTGCCCGTCGGCTCGTCCGCGAAGATCACCTGCGGTTCGGTGACGAGCGCACGGGCGATGACCGCCCGCTGCTTCTGTCCTCCAGAGAGGTCGGTGGCCTTGTTGCGCGCCTTATCGGCGAGCTCCAGCCGCTCCAGGGCGGCCATGCCTCGTCGCCGCCGCTCCCGGCGCGGCACGCCCGCTATTGCGAGCGGCAGGGTGACGTTCTCCAGCACGGAGGCTCCGGGCGTGAGGAAGAACTGCTGGAACACGAAGCCAAAACGCCGGTTCCTCGTGCGTGCGAGCTGTTTTCCGGCGAGCAGGGCCGCATCATTGCCTTCCAGGGCGATGTGTCCCGTGGTGGGCCGGTCCAGGAGAGCGAGCAGATGCATGAGCGTGGACTTCCCCGATCCGCTCTTGCCGATGATGGCCACGCTCTCCCCGTTCTCGACGCGGAGGTCGACACCGCGCAACGCGTCGAAGTGCGTCGCCCCATGCCCGTAGCTCTTGTGCACATCGACGGCTTCCAGAATGACCTCTGACATCTCGCCTCTTCCTCTGTCTCAGCAAGTACTCTCCCAGCTTCGGTCGTGCACAGAGCGTGCGCGTCCTCCTCCCGCCGACTGTTTCGCTACCACATCCGCGGTATGCCCTCTGCCGCAGGAGGAGGGCGACGGATGAGGGGCGCTGTGACAGGCTGAACCCCATGGAACGACTCCCGAGGGCCAGGACGGAGAACTCGTCGTCCCGACGTCGCCTCTTTGTCGTCCTGCGGGAGGTGCTCCTCCTGCTCATCGTGGCGGCCACGGGGTTCTCGCCATCGTTCCCCGAGGGCGTCACCGAACGGGCGGGCGAGAGCCCACCCTGGGCGGAACTCGTCTGGTCTCCGGAGCCCGCGCTCATCGTTGTGAGCCTTCTCCTCGCTCTCGCGCTCCCCGCGCGCTGGCGCCGGCCGATTCCCACGCTTGTCTTCGTCACCGGCCTGTCCTGCGCGACCATCGCCCTCACCGGCATGCAGGGCGCCTTCGCCCTGGCCGTGGCCATCGTCGCCCA
>JAATFJ010000310.1 GCA_015655255.1 Actinomycetales bacterium
CTCGTGCTCTCGCTCCTCATCCTCGCCGTCGACCCCGCGCAGTACAAGGGTGAGTCGATGGGGAAGGGCGTGCTGCTCCCCGAGGAGCCGGACACCGGTGAGGCCCCGGAGGACGGCGCCAAGCAGTAACACGCGCCGGGCGGCGTGCGTTCGTTCGGCGCGGTGGAGGGGCGGGAGGGTGCCGAATACTCCGTTCATGCCGCCAGGGGAATGAACGGGTCGCTTAACCCCGTGCCAGCTCCTCCGCGACGCCCGTGTACGTCGCAGGGGTGAGCGCGCGCAAACGCGCCTTCGCCTCCTCGCCGATCTCCAGGCCGCTCACGAAGGCCGCGAGATCCTCTGCGCCGACGCGGTGACCGCGGGTGAGTTCCTTGAGGAGGGCATAGGGGTCGGTGATGGTGGAGCGGCCGGCGATGACCTCGGCACGGATGACCGTCTGGATCGCCTCGGCGAGGACCTCCCAGTTGCGGTCGAGGTCGTCGAGCAGCGCCTCGCGGGCGAGCGAGATCTCGCCGAGACCGCGGCGCAGGTTGTCGAGCGCGAGGAGGGAGTGGCCGAGGGCGACGCCGATGTTGCGCTGCGTCGTGGAGTCGGTGAGGTCGCGCTGCATGCGGCTCGTCACGAGCGTCTGCGCGAGGGTGGTGAACAGGCCGCCGGCGATCTCCAGATTCGCCTCGGCGTTCTCGAAGCGGATGGGGTTGATCTTGTGCGGCATGGTCGATGACCCCGTCGCGCCCTCCACAGGGATCTGCGTGAAGTAGCCGATGGAGATATACGTCCA
Source organism: Actinomycetales bacterium (assembly GCA_015655255.1). Next base: position 782 of record JAATFJ010000310.1, read on the forward strand.
GATGTCCGTCGCGAGGTTGTGCAGGATCCCACCCGCGTGCCGCAGCCGGTCGTAGAGTTCCACCTGCCAGTCGTGCGACTCGATCTGCGTCGTCAGCCCGTTGAAGCCGATGCCCAGTCCCTCGACGTAGGCACGCGTCACCGCGCGCCAGTCCACGGTCGGGTCAGCGGAGAGGTGCGCCGACCATGTGCCCGTCGCCCCGGAGAACTTCGCGAGGTACTCGGAGTCGGCGATCTGCGCGCGCACACGTTCCAGCCGTGCGACGACGACGGCGATCTCCTTGCCCATCGTCGTCGGGGTCGCGGGCTGGCCGTGTGTACGGGCGAGCATGGCGGCATCGGCGTGTGCGACGGAGAGCTCCCGGAGCTTTCCGATGACGGCATCGAAGGCGGGAAGCCAGACGTTCTCCACGGCGCGCCGGACGGTGAGCGCATAGGAGACGGAGTTGATGTCCTCGCTCGTGCACGCGAAGTGCGTGAGCTCGGCGATGCGGTCGAGACCGAGCTGCGCGAGCCGGTCGCGCACGAGGTACTCGACCGCCTTCACGTCGTGGCGCGTGACCGCTTCCTTCGCGGCGAGCCAGTCGATCTCCGCCTGACCGAAGTCGCGGTACACGGCGCGCAGACCGTCCTTCTCGGCCGCACCCAGCGGGGCGGTGCCGAAGAGGGAGCGGTCGGTGAGGGCGATAAGCCACTCCACCTCCGCCTCGACTCTCGCGCGGTTCAGTCCCGCCTCGGAGAGGTAATCGCCGAGCACGGAGACGGCGGGCCGATAGCGTCCGTCGAGCGGGCTCAACGGCTGGACAGGGAAGGGGTTCTGGGAAGTCAGGGGAGTTCTCCTGGTCTGGCGGCGGAGCGCGATGCCGGTCGCGGCTGGCGGAGGGCCGGTTCGAGCTGGCGGAAAAGCCCTCGCGTCGCGGCCTCAATCATACCGAGCACGGCATCGAACATTTCTGTGTCGGCGTAGTACGGATCCGGCACGTCGAGTCCTTCGGCGTCCCTGTCGAAGGTGCGCAGAAGGGTGATCTTGCCCTCATCGTCCTCCGTCTGCGCCCACTCCCGCAGCACGCGCTCGTGGGTGCGGTCGAGCGCCACGATGAGGTCGTTGTCGGAGAAGGAGGCGGCAGCGAACTGACGGGCCCGATGCGCGGAGCCGTCATACCCTCTCCGCGTGAGCGCATCGAGGGTGCGGTGGTCGGCGCGCTCACCGAGGTGCCATTCCCCCGTCCCCGCGCTGCGCGAGACGATGCGGTTGCCCAGGCCTTGATGCATGGCGAGGTCGCGGAACACCACCTCCGCCATGGGCGAGCGGCAGATGTTGCCGGTGCAGACGAAGATGACGCGGAAGGGATCCGGGTCGGTCATGGCTCCATTGTGCCGGTGACTCTCTTCTCCTGCACAACCAAGAATTCCCGCAACTTCTCCCGAAGCCGGTCCGTTCCGCTTTCTCTGGGCCAGAAGCCTCCGCGCCGCGCGGCATCCTTGCCTGCATGAACACGCTTCCCGCCGCCGTCACCTCGGCACAGCACGGTGCTCTTCTCGCGCAGGCGCGCAACGCGCTGGGTGATGCGCTCGCCACGCTCGGCAGCGCCGTCGCGATGCTCGACGAGGTCGCCGCCGACTCCGCATGGGCCTCGGATCATGCGCAGCAGCTCCACGAGTTCTTCGCGGGGCTCGTGAGCCGCGGCACGAAGGAACGCGCGTTCCTCGCCCTGCAGAGCGGAGGCGTCTGATGGGTGTCGACATCGGCCATGGCGGTGCCGTCGCCGTCGACTCGGAGGCGCTGCGCGTACTCGGCACGCGGCTGCGGCATGCGGCGGTGCTCATGGACCGTGCGGCGGACGCCGTCGGCCGGGCGGCGCGCATTCTCAGCGGGATCCCCCAGGATGAGTACTCCTCCTCGCCGTGGGTGCTGGTCCTGCTCTCCGGGCGTCTGGACGACTTGCGGACGGAGTGCGAACGGGGTGCGGGGGCGACGGATCAGACCGCCGCGCTCTTCGAGTTCGTGGAGCTGCGCGCCCAGCTCCGGGCAGCGGACGGGATCGCCCAGACCGCCGCGCTCGCCGTACGCATCGCGGCACTGGAGGCGGAGAACCCCCTGCTCGGGCGCTTCGCCGATCAGGCCATCGCGGCGTGGGAGGAGGAGAGGTTCGCTGGCCTGGACGGTACGGGGCTGCAGCGGCGGCTGCTCTGGGCGATGGGATTCGGCGGGCTGGCCGTGTTCCCCTCCCTGGTCACGTCGGCGGCGCTGCGAACGCACGCGGGCACGGTGCCCGCGGGGACGACGCTCACGGGAGAAGGCGATCCGGTGCGGCTCGCCACGGTGTCGTCCTCCTCGCCCGAGGCCCCTCCCGCGAGCCTGGAGGAATCGGTGGCGCGCTTTCCCACGGAGGACGGTGCGCAACTCCGCGTGGAGACGTACACGATGGCGGACGGCTCACGGCAGTTCGTGCTCTACGCCGCGGGGACGCAATCGGCTCTCTTCGGCGGCGAGGAACCCTGGGATATGCGCTCGAACATGCAGCTCTACGGCAACGAACGCTCCGCCTCCTACGACGCCGCCGTCGCC
>JAATFJ010000261.1 GCA_015655255.1 Actinomycetales bacterium
CACGTCTGGGCGGACGGGGGAGTGCGCTACCCGCGCGACGTCGCGCTCGCGCTCGCCGCCGGTGCCGCATCGGTCATGATCGGCTCCTGGTTCGCGGGCACCATCGAGGCGCCGGGACGGCTCGAATCCGATGCGGAGGGGCGGGGCTACAAGGAGTCCTGGGGGATGGCGTCGACGAAGGCCGTCCAAGCGCGGTTCGGAGGCCTCGATGCCTATGAGCGTGCCCGCAAGGAACTCTTCGCGGAGGGGATCTCCTCCTCGCGCATTTACCTCGATCCGCTCCGCCCCGGCATCGAAGACCTCGTCGACATGATCACCTCCGGCGTGCGCTCTTCCTTCACTTACGCGGGCGCCGCCACCGTCGCCGAGTTCCACGAGCGCGCCCTTGTCGGTCTCCAATCCGCCGCCGGTTACGAGGAGGGCAAAGCTCTCCCCGTCAGCTGGTAGGCTCACCCACCCCCTCGCTCCCACCCGCTCGCCCCCACCCGCTCGCCCCCACCCGCAACTGCGCCACTTTCCCGCATCTGCGCGTGGACATTCTGGCGCAGATGCAGGAAAGTGGCGCAGGAGCCGGGGAAGAGCGGGGCGGAGGAGAAAGGGGAGATACTCTGCACGGAGGTCGGGGCGCGGGAGGTTGTCCCCAGGGAGGGGGAGGGCGCGAGGGAGCGCGACGCACAGGAGCGTGGGATGGGCAGCATCGAGGGATGGACCCCCTGCACGCACCGGAGATCTCCGTCATCCGCGCCGACGACCGCCGATCCGATCCGCCCGACTACCGCCGGGTGCGAGAGGCTCGCGAGGCGAAGACGGTGCTGCGCATCACGCCGGGAACTTTCGTGAAAACCGCGGATTGGTGCTCGCTTGACCCGCTGTCCCGCCAGCGGATGCGCGTCACTGAGGCTTCCCGTCGGCTCCGCGACGGCACCGTGTTCTCCCGCTATGCGGCGGCGGCTCTCTGGGGCATTGACATTCTGGGACGATGGCCCGGGCGCATCGATGTGCGGGTTTCGCGCGCGTCCGGAGGGCGATCCAGCGGGCTGATCCGTCGTCGCACGATGGGGAGCGATAACGCGGATCTTCGTCCCTGGGGGCGGCACTTCCTGACCTCGCCTGCGCAGACGGCGATCGACATCGCCTCTTCGTCTCCGTTCGTCAACGGCGTTGTCGTCCTCGACCAGGCGCGGTGGCGTCGACGACCGGGAGGGGCCGTGACGACCGTCGAAGAACGTCGCCGGGTGGTGGAGGGGTGAGACTCGGCGCGCGGGAGCGCACGCATCCGTCGTGCTCTCGCATTCGCGACCGATGCCTCGGACTCGGTCCGTGAATCGCAGAGCCGCGTGCTCATCGAGGCACTCGGCTTTCCCCCTCCGATCCTGCAGCACCCCATCCCGCTGGCATCAGGGAGACGGGCGTTCCTCGACTTCTATTTCGCAGAATTCGATCACGGTGGCGAGTTCGATGGGGTGGGAAAATACCTCGATCCATCGCTGCGCAATGAACGCACGGCTGAAGAAGCGCTCATCGCTGAGAAGGACAGGTAAGACGAATTACGGCGACGCAGGACACTCTCGCGCTGGCGCGCCCCGGCTCTCGAGAACCCGTGCCTGCTCTACGACATCCTCGCCGGCGCAGGCCTTCTCACCGGCCGCCAGCGACCCTAGCCCCCTTGGGCATGCCCGTATCTGCGACACGAACTGGCATGTGCGACAGCGATCGATGGTGCAGCCGCAGGAAAGTGGTGCAGAAGCCGGGGAAGAGCGGGGGTGAGGGGAGCGAGGGACTCAGGTGGGGAGGGGATGCGCCATGTAGAATTGCCGGCACAATGGACGATCCTCCTTCTTGTAGTACCTCGCCCCACTGCCCGCCTCTCCTCTTCGAGGAGGGGACGAAATGATGGATTACATCATGCTGGGAGTGGGGCTCCTACTCACAATCGGTACCGGCCTGTTCGTCGCGAGTGAATTCGCGCTCGTCAATCTCGACCGTGCCGAACTCGAAGCTCGCCAGGCGAGAGGGGAATCGCGGCTTGCGCTGACGATCAGCGCCCTGCGGCACACCTCGACGCATCTGTCCTCCGCGCAGCTCGGCATCACACTGACGACGCTGCTCACGGGGTACACGATGGAGCCGGCGATCTCGAACCTCCTGGGACCCGTACTCCTGGCCGGGGGCCTGCCCGAGGCCGCTGTCGCCCCCATCGGAACGATCGTGGCGATGGTCGTCGCGACGGCGCTGTCGATGATCCTCGGCGAGCTCGTGCCGAAGAACTTCGCGCTGGCGCTTCCCATCGCCACGGCCAAGCTCGTCATCCCCTTCCAGACGGCGTTCACCACGATCTTCAAACCCGCCGTGCTCGTGCTCAACGGCAGTGCCAACGGAGTGCTGCGCGGCATGGGTATCGAGCCAAAGGAGGAGCTGTCCGGTGCACGGACGGCGGAGGAGCTGTCCTCGCTCGTTCGACGCTCGGCGAGCGCCGGCGTCCTGGAAGCCGATACCGCGACGCTCCTCGATCGCACGCTCACCTTCTCCCGTCTCACGGCTGCGGACGTCATGACGGCGCGGCCGAGCATGCACGCCCTTTCCGCAGGCGATCCCGCCGACGAGGTGATCCAATTGGCGCGGCGTACGGGGCACAGCAGGTTCCCCGTGTACGACGATGACCTCGACGACATCACGGGCGTCGTCCATCTCAAGGCCGCGGTCGCCGTGCCCCGGGATCGCCGGTTGGAGGTCCCCGTGGGGGCGCTCGCCTCCGAACCACTCCGCGTTCCCGAGACGGTGCACCTCGACGTCCTCATCTCCGAGCTGCGCTCGCGCGGCTATCAGCTCGCCGTCGTCGTCGACGAATACGGCGGTACCGCGGGCCTCGTCACCCTCGAGGACCTCGTGGAGGAGATCGTCGGCGAAGTCTCCGACGAACACGATCGGACGCGTGCGGGCGTTGTTCGCGGCCGCGATTCGATCACCTTCCCCGGCGAACTGCGTCCGGACGAGTTGCAGAGCAGAACAGGAGTGCAGGTGCCAGAAGGCGACGTCTACGACACCGTCGGCGGCTACATGATGAGCGTGCTGGAGCGAGTGCCGGCGGCGGGCGACGAGGTCACCCTCGACAGCGGCGTGCTGCAGGTCATCCGCATGGACGGCCGCCGCGTCGACCGGATCCGGTATACGCCCGATCCCGTCGAAGACCTGCACCGGGAGGAGGAGCGATGAGCGACTGGGCGGGAATCGTCTGGCTCGTCGTCCTCCTCGCGGGCAACGCCTTCTTCGTCGGCGCGGAGTTCGCGGTCATCTCCGCACGGCGCTCGCAGATCGAGCCGCTTGCGGAGAAGGGCTCACGGGCGGCGAAGACGGCGCTCTACGCCATGGAACACGCGACGCTCATGCTCGCGACCTCCCAGCTGGGCATCACGATCTGCTCGCTGCTCATCCTCAACGTCTCCGAACCCGCCATCCACCACCTCCTCGCCGTGCCGATGGAGGCTCTGGGCTGGACGGAAGGCGTCGTGGACATGGTGTCCTTCATCATCACGCTCGTGCTCGTCTCGTTCCTGCACGTCGTGTTCGGTGAGATGGTTCCGAAGAACCTCGCCTTCTCCGTACCGGATCGCGCGGTGCTGCTCCTCGCGACGCAGCTCGTCTGGCTGTCGAAGGTGTTCCACCCGATCATCTGGTTGCTCAATGCGACGGCGAACGCGGTGCTCCGTCTGTTCCGCGTCGAGCCGAAGAACGAGGCGGCGTCCACGTTCACGCTCGACGAGGTGGCGACGATCGTCGACCAGTCCCGCAGAGAGGGTGTCCTCACGGATGCCTCGGGGACGGTCGCCGCAGCCGTCGAGTTCACGGACAAGAAGGCGCGGGACGTCGCCGTGCCGCTCGCGGACATCGTCACACTCCCGCAGGACACGACGCCGGACGATATCGAGCGGGCCGTGGCGCGCTATGGATTCTCCCGGTACGTCATCGTGGACAGCGAGGGCGTGCCGGTCGGCTACGTGCACCTCAAGGACATCCTGCGTGCCGCCGAAGGCCCGGATGCGGAGGAGAAGGCGACGCGACCCCTTCCGGCCAAGCGCATCCATCATATGGTCCCCGTTCAGGAGAACACCGATCTCGAGGATGCGCTCGCCGTCATGCGGCGTGCGGGACGACACCTCGCGAAGGTGCGCGATGCGACGGGCGAGACGACCGCTGTGCTCTTCTTGGAGGACATCCTCGAAGAGCTCGTCGGAGAGGTGCAAGACGCGACGCGGCGCCGGGTGACGGGCCGCGCCTAGTCGGTCCCCGCAGCTCCACGCCCTCCACGCCCTCCCTGCTCGCACTCCCTTGGCCGAGCCACCCACATCCCGCCGAGCCACCCACGTAAATCCGCTTTTATGTGGGCGGCTCGGTACGAGGTGGGTGGCTCGTCGGGCGGGCAGGCAGGGATGCGGCGGCGCGGTCAGCGCCAGCGTGCGCGCTCGTACTGCGGGGACCAGGGCACGTCGGCGTCGAGCTCGTGCGCCGCGCGCAGGGCGAAGTGCGGGTCGCGCAGCCATTCGCGACCCGCGAAGACCGCGTCGGCGGATCCTGCGGCGAGCACCTGCTCCGCCTGGGCTCCCGAGGTGAGGAGCCCGACGGCGCTCACCGGGACGCCCGCGGCGCGGATGGTCTCGGCGAGCGGGACCTGGTAGCCGGGGAAGACATCGATGCGCTGATGGGCGACGAGGCCGCCGCTGGAGACGTCGATGAGGTCGGCGCCGTGCGCGCCCGCCCATCCTGCGACGATCGCGGCCTCATCCGGGGTGAATCCTCCGTCGGCGTGATCCGTGGCGGAGATGCGCACGAGAAGGGGGACGCTCTCTCCTGCGACGTCGCGCACGGTGTCGATCACGCGCAGGAGCAGCCGGGCGCGATTCTCCAGGGACCCGCCGTAGGCGTCCGTGCGCTGGTTGGAGAGCGGCGAGAGGAATTCGTGCAGCAGATAGCCGTGCGCTCCGTGCACCTCGAGCACGTCGAATCCCGCGTCGAGGGCGCGGCGTGCGGCCGCGGCGAATCCCTCGACGACGCGCTCGATGCCCATATCGTCCAGCGCGATCGGTTCGTCGTATCCCTGGAATGCCACGGCCGAGGGAGCGACGGTGCGCCATCCGCCATCCCCCGCGGGAACGGTGCCCTGCGCGGGAGCCCAGGGCCACCACGTGGAGGCCTTGCGCCCCGCATGTGCCAGCTGCACGCCGATGAAGGAACCGCGCTCGTGCACGGCGTCGACGATGCCCGCCCAGGCGTCGCGCTGCTCATCCGTCCACAGTCCGGCATCGCGCGGGGTGATGCGCCCCTCATCGACGATGGCAGTCGCCTCGGCGATGATGAGGCCCGCGCCGCCGGAGGCGAAGGGCGGCAGATGACCGTGATGCCATTCCTGGACGACGCCGTCGACAGCGCTGTACATGCACATGGGTGACACCCACAGCCGGTTGGGGATGGCGAGGGAACGGATCGTCAGAGGGGAGAAGAGGATGCTCACCCCTCGACGCTAGTGCGTTCCGCGGACACCGAGGCCGGGTCGCAGAGGCAATACCTGGGTAAGCGGGTTAGCGTGGACTCATGCTCGAGGTGCGTGAATGGTCCCGCCGTGATACGAGCCGTTACTTCCGGGTGCCGCACGGCACCGACGACAAGTACTCGCGCGGCGTCGTCGCGTTCCGTACGGAGTCGTCGGACTACCCCGGTGCGGCGGTGCTCGGCGTCGAGGCGGCGTGGCGGACGGGAGCGGGCTATGTGCGCGCGATCGCGGAGGGACGGGCGGCGGATGCGATCATCGCCCGCCGCCCCGAGACGGTCGTGGGGCCCGATATCGGAGCCACGCGCGTGGGTGCGTGGGTGATCGGATCGGGGACCGACCCGGCGCAGCGGACGGAGGAGGAAGGTGCTGCCCTGCAGGGGGTCCTCCGCGGACCCGTGCCCGTCGTCGTCGATGCCGGAGCCCTCGACCTCACCGTGGGCGCGGAGGCACCGTTACTCGTCACCCCGCACGCACGGGAGTTCGATCGCCTCCGGGAGCTTCTGCTGCTCCCCAGCGCGGGAACGGACCGTGCGGTGGCTGCGGCGGAGACGGCACAGCGGCTCGGCCAGACGGTGCTGCTCAAAGGCGCGACGACGCTCATCGCCGA
>JAATFJ010000374.1 GCA_015655255.1 Actinomycetales bacterium
CTGGATCTCGTCGGCGATGAAGAGGACGTTGTTCTCCGTAGCCAGCTCGCGGATACGGCGCAGGTAGCCCTCCGGCGGAATGATGACACCGGCCTCACCCTGGATGGGCTCGACGAGAATGGCCACCGTCTCCGGCGTGATCGACTGCGCGATCGCCTCCGCATCTCCGAAGGGGACGATGTCGAAGCCGGGAGTGAAGGGGCCGAAGCCCTCTCGTGCCGATTCATCGTCACTGAAGCCGACGATCGTCGTCGTGCGGCCGTGGAAGTTTCCCGCGGCGACGATAACCCGCGCGGCGCCGTCCGGAACACCCTTGACCCGGTAACCCCACGCACGGGCGACCTTGATCCCCGTCTCCACGGCCTCCGCCCCCGTGTTCATGGGGAGCACGAGGTCCTTACCGCACAGCCGGGAGAGGGCAGCGGCGAAGGGCTCGAGGCGGTCGTTGCGGAAGGCGCGGCTCGTGAGGGTGATCCGGCCGAGCTGCTCTGTCGCCACGGCGATGAGCGCGGGATGGCGATGCCCGAAGTTCACGGCGGAGTAGGCGGAGAGGAGATCGAGGTAGCGTTTGCCCTCGACGTCGGTGACCCACGCCCCCTCGCCGCGCGCGATCGTCACGGGCAGCGGGTGGTAGTTCTCGGCGACGTGCGCCTCGGCGCCCGCGGTGGTCTCGGGCTCTGCGATGGGGGTCTGAGCGCTCATGGACGCGTCTCCTTACTGGGTGCGCCGCGCAGTTCGAGTGTGCAGCATTTGATGCCGCCGCCGCCGAGCAGCAGCTCGGAGAGGTCGACGGTGAGGGGGTTGTAGCCGCGTTCGCGAAGCTGGGCCTCGAAGCCCTTCGCGCGCGGGGAGATGATGACGTTGTAGCCGTCGCTCGCCGAGTTCAGTCCGAAGACGGCGCCGTCCTCGTCGGCGACATGGATCGCCTCGGGGAAGCGCTCGGCGAGGATCGCGCGGCTGCGGTCGTCGAAGGCGTGCGGGAGGTAGGCGACGTTGGCCCTCTCCGGCCCCCCGTTCGAGGCGCCCTCGACGGGGTCGAGAACCGTGAGGGCCGTGTCGAGGTGGTAGAAGCGCGGGTCGATGAGGGTGAGGGAGACGACTTCGCGGCCGAAGACCTCGCCGACCTCGCGGTGGCTGTCGCCCGTGGAGCGGAACCCCGTGCCGGCGAGGATGGTGTCGCCCGCGAGGAGGAAGTCACCCTCGCCTTCGTTGGTCTCCTCCGGGACGACGGTCTCGTAGCCCTGCGCGCGGAACCAGTCGGTGAAGGCGGGGGCCTCCCCCGCACGCTCCACGTAGCGGAACTTCGGCGCGTAGGCGATGCCGTCGATGAGGAACCCGCCGTTGGCCGTGTAGACCATGTCGGGGTAGTCGGCGAGCGGTTCGATGAGCTCGACCTCGTGGCCGAGTTAGAGGTAGAGGTCGTACAGCCGCTGCCACTGGGCGATGGCCTTGCCCGTGTCGGTGGGGTTCGCGGGCTCCATCCACGGGTTGATGGAATAGCTCACGGTGTAGTGCGTGGGTCGGCACATGAGGTACCGGCGGTGGTGAGCAGTGCGGATGGTCGATGAGATGTGTGGCGTCGACATGATGCTTCCTGGCGAAGAGGCGAGGCGGACGCTGTCCAGGGGCCCGACGGTCCTTCGACCTGAGCTCCGTGCGGAGCCGGGAAGATGCGACACGGGCACGCCGGGAATATTGTCTCACGCGACGACGGGAACGGGTGTCAGCGTCCTGGTCTTCCGCCAGTCCGGGTCCTCTCCCCCGGGGCACCCCTCTCCTTCCCCCTCACCCTCCTTCTCCGCCTTCTTCTCCGCCTCCGTCCGCCGAGCCACCCACTTTCCGCCGAGCCACCCACTCTTTTCCGCGAATACGTGGGTTGCTCGAAACTACCTGGGTGGCTCGGCGGAGGAATGACGGTCGTGAGCGACGACGCTCAGTGCCGGCGTGCGGTCCTGCGCATGCCGACGAGAACGAGCGCCCCCAGTCCCAGGGCGGTGAGCACAGCGGCGAGGATGAGCGCCCCGGTCGAGTCCTGACCCGTGGTCGCCAGTTCATCGGCGGCCGCGGTCGGGGCGGGCGTCACGTCCACGGCGCCTGTGGTGCTGCCGCTCTCGTTCTCGGTGGGGGTGTCCGTACCGGAGTCCGCGGGGGTGTCCGTGTCGGGGTCGGTGTTGCCGTCGTCTGTGCCCTCATCGGCGCCGGTGTCACCGCCGCCGTTGTCAGTGCTTCCACCGTTATCTGTGTCGCCGCCGTCGTCAGAGTCCCCGTCATCGGAACCGTTGTCGGTGCCACCGTTGTCCGTGTCCCCACCGTTGTCCGTGTCGGTACCACTGTTGTCGCTGCCGCCCCCGTTGTCGGTATCCCCACCGTTGTCGGTGCCCCCGTCGTCGGTGCCGCCACCGGTGCCGCCACCGTCACCGGGCGTATCCGTGCCGGGCTCCGTCCGCACCGGCACGTCGAGGGAGAGGATCCGCACCGACGGCACCTCCATCCAGCTGAACATCGCGGGTGCGCCGATCGCGAAGGTGACGCGGGTTCCCGCCGGGTCCGCTGTGAGGTCGGCGAACGCGCGACCGAGGTGCTGCTCGGCCTTCTCACCGATGACGGGCGTGACGCCCGCGACTGCGCCATCCATCACCGCGCTGGCGTCGAGGACGCCCGTGTTCGACAGGGGCAGCTCACCCGCGACAAGTGCACGAGAGTCCACGGCGATGGCGTAGCCCGCGCCATCCGCGCCGAGGGATCCGTCCATGGCTCCCGCAAGCAGGAGGGACCAGCCATCGAGCCGGACTGCACCGACGGCATGACCGAAGTGGTCGCCCTCCGCGACGCCGTTGATCCACCATCCACGGGAAGAGGAGTCCGCCGCGCTGCGCACGGCGGGGTCCGACTCGGACAGCGGGTCGGTGACGACGTTGACACCGTCGGGGCCACCGCGAACGATGACCGCGCTGCCCGCGAGGGGCTCATCCGATTCGCCGCCGATGAGCAGGTCGTCGTAGCCGTCGCCGTCGATGTCGCCGAGGCCGACGGTCGAGGTGCCGAGCAGGTCGTAGCCGCGCGGCGGACCGTCGATCCGGAATCCGGGGATCTCGACGTCGCCCACCGTCACATCGGCGGAGAGGTCGGTGATGACCCAGACCGCCCCCGTTCCGAAACCGGTCGCGCCCGGGGCGGTCCAGGAGGCGGCGCCGACGGCGAGGTCGTCGCGTCCGTCGCCGTTCATGTCACCCGCGCGGCTCACCGAGACGAGGTCGATGCCGTCGCCCGAGATGCGCGGGCCGGGGGCGTCGGAGAGCGCCGAGTCCTGAGCGAGCGCGGTGGGGTGGAGGATCGTGACGACGCCATCGGTGTCGGTCACCGCGACCTCGTCGTTGCCGTCGCCATCGATGTCGCCGATGCCGTTTCCGCGGGTGATGGAGCCGCGCACCGTCAGCCCGCGGTCACCGAGATCGTCGAGCGCGACGTCGGAGAAGTCGGCCGATCCGAAGACGATGGTCGCGAAGTAGCCCTGAGCGACGATGATGAGGTCGTCGAATCCGTCATTGTTCGTGTCGCCCGCGCAGCGCACGTCGACGCCGCCCATGTAGTTGTCCGCGGAATCGATGATGCGCACGGGCTCCTGCGTCTCAACGTCGCCGTCCTCCTGGATCTGACCGCCGTCGAGGAACACGTAGGCACCGGCTCCGTCGGGAGTGAGGCCGAAGGTCGCGTACTCGCCGACGGCGAGGTCGGGGCGCCCGTCGCCGTTCACATCGCAGGAGACCTGCGAGGCGGTGGCACCGAGGGCGCTCCCGTCGGGGCCCGTGATCGTGGCGTCGGAGACGACGACAGCCGGTTCCGGTGCGGTCTCGGCCGCGGCGGCGTGCTGGGCCGGGGCCAGCGAGAGAGCGGCGGAGAGCGCAGCCGCCGTGAGAGCGCAGGGCAGCGCAAAGCGTACGTTCATAGGGGGAAGGGTCTTTCGCGGGTACGGTTCGGGTAGCGCGCCAACGACGACCGGATAGCTCACGGAGCGCCGCGACGACTGACCAAGCTTAGCCTTACCAAAGCTCGAAGGGGGTGAGGAAGCAGGGTGAGATTCCCGCCGGGATCCCCTTGCCGGGGCCTGCACTCTCCCTCCGCCGAGCCACCCACTTCCCGCCGAGCCACCCACTCTTTTGTGTGGATACCTGGGTGGCTCGAAAATACCTGGGTGGCTCGGCTGGGGAGGGGGCGGTCAGGATCCGCGCCGCTCAGATGACGGCCGCGCTCCAGCCGTCCGGACGGCCGAAACGATGCGCCGCGATGCTGATCGACTGCTCGCGCACGAAGGTGAGCAGCTCGATCCGTCCCGCGGACACCACCTCACCGTCGTATACGGCGAGACGGAGATCCGAGGCGGCGAGCAGATCGCGGCGCAGGGCGGCGACGCGATCAGGCGGGCCGACGAGACGTGCGCGCGAGACGCGAGGCACCGCCTCCGGGTCGACGAGATCGATCGTCTCCTCGCCCGCGATCATGCGATCGATCCACTCCGCATCCGTTTCCACGGCAACGAAGGCGCCGAGTTCTGTGAGCACGCGGCGCACCTCCGCGGGAAGCCCGACGGGAACGCTGAGGAAGAAGCGTGCTCCCGCGCGGATGGCGGCGACGACGACGCGCAGCACCTCGTGCCAGTGCGCGTCCTCCGTCGCACGGATCGCGACGGATACGGGACGGTAGCGGAGTAGGTGCCGCTCGATGCCGAGCCGTGCGATATCACTCACCCTGCCGTACTCACGATCCCACGCGACGGCGTCGGACAGCGCCGATCGACGCAGCCATTCGAAGCCCTCGAAGTGCAGGGAGGGCTGGGAGGCCTCGATGAGGGCGACGATGCGCGTGTCGAGCCCGCGCAGGTGCAGGGTGCTGGATTGCGCGGCCATTCCCGTCGATCGCCAGGCACCCAGGCCGATGAGACGTTGCGGGCCTCCCGCCTTCGCGACGGGGCCGAGGGCCGAGGCCCAGCCGCCGAAGGGCTGGCGCGGCGCGGCGGCGCCCGAGATCGCGGTGTTGACGAAGAGGTTCCCCGCGTGGGCGTGCCCCAGCCACTCGGCGAGATCGTCCGGGTCCTGTGTGTGGAGAGCCGCGGCGAGGCCGGATCCGACGGCATTCTGCACTTCGATAGCCCGGTCGAGGGTGGGCACATGCAGGACACCGAGGACGGGTGCGGCGAAGTCCTCGTCGAGGAAGGAGGAGGAGACCTGGAGCCCCACCCGGATGCCGGGGCTCCAGAGCCTGCCGTGCGGCTCCGCATCGATCGAGACGGGGGCGACGAGCCAGCGCTCCTCGCCATCGCGCGCGGTGAGCACGCGC
>JAATFJ010000121.1 GCA_015655255.1 Actinomycetales bacterium
ACTCGGAATCGTGGATCGACGGCCGCCGCAGCGAGGGCGGCTACTACCTGCACGGCGCCGAGGGGCGTGCGGCGCTCGTCGCGCCCGCCGTCGACGACAAGGTCATCACGGGCTGGAACGGACTGGCCATCGGCGCCCTCTCCCGCGCCGGTGCCCGCCTCGGCGAACCCGAGTGGATCGCGGAGGCCGGGGAGGCCGCGCGCGTCGTGCTGTCGGCGAATCGCGATCGGGATGGCCGCCTCATGCGCGCGTCCGTGGGCGGGGTGGCGGCGGAGGCCGTGGCGACCGCCGCGGATGCGGGACTGCTCGCCGAGGGGCTGTTCGCGCTCGCCCTTGCCACGGGCGAGGCGGAGTGGGCGATCGCGGCGCGGACGTTGCTCACGGAGGCACTGGCGCCAGAAGACTCCTCCGATGCGGCGGGCATCGATCCGAGGCACCGCGGTGCGGGTGTCGATCACGTGCTCACCGCGCAGGGCATCCCGCTTTCCCCGGAGGAGAGCGATGGTGACCTCCCCTCGGGGACCTCAGCGCTCGCCGGTGCCGCCCTGTCTGCCTGGCGCCTCGGCGCGGGGGAGCCGTTCCGGGACGCCGCGGAGTCACTCGTGCGTACGCGCATCGCGGCCGCGCTCGGCGAGCCCTTCGCGCAGAGTGCCCTGCTGCGGGTCGCCGCGGGTCTCATCGACCCGCCCCGCCAACTCGTTGTCGTCACCGAGGATCCCCAGGGAGCACTGGCCCGCGCCGCCGCCGGGGCCGACGCGGATGTCCTCGCCGTCGTCTCTCCCGCGCAGGCCGCCGCCTTCGCCGCCGCAGGATTCTCGCTCTTAACGGGCAAGGACGCCGTGGCGGAGCGCGCCTACGACTGCCGAGCGTTCGTCTGCCGACTCCCCGTCGCGGATGCGGCGGAGATGAGGGCGGGGCGGTAGGGCGCTACACCCACCCCGGCAACCAGTTGTGGATGAACCAGAACTGGTAGGGCACATTCATTCCCGTCCACACCGGGTAGAAGAACGCGGACACAAGCACCGCGACGACGACGAAGACGACGACCGTGCGCTGCCCGGCCTGCCGTCGGTGCAGCGGCGCATCCCGGGCACCCGCGATCTCGCGCAGCGCGAGGACGAGGGCGAGGATGAGGAAAGGCATCATCGCGACCGTGTAGAACTGGAACATCGTCCGGTTGGGCAGGAACAGCCACGGGACGTACGTGCCGCACAGGCCCACGAGGGGGAGCGCGAAGGCGAAGGGCATGGGCTTCTTCTGCACGAGCCCGCGCACGAACCGGAACAGCAGGTAGACCGCCGCGGCGACGCCCGCGTACCAGAGCAGGGGATTGGGCAGAGTCGAGATGACGGCGATGCAATTGTCCGAACCCCCGCAGTTCGGGTCGTCCTGGCCGACCCAGACGGCCGTGGGGCGCAGGAGAAGAGGCCATTGCCAGGCGGGGCTCGCGTAGGGGTGTGAGGTGTCGAGTCCCGCGTGGAAGGCGAGGATCGCCTCGTGATACTTCCACAGGGCGACGAAGGGATTCGCATCCGATTGCCGGTCGTAGCCTCCGCTCGTCACGAGCCAGCCCGTCCACGTCACGAGGTAGGTCACGAGGGCCGCGGGAACAAGGAGGAGGAAGGTCACGGGACCCTGCCGTGCCGCCGCGTCCATCGGCCAGAACAGCACGCCCGCTCGACGGCGCGCGAGGGCATCCGTCACGACGAGATACACCCCGAACGCGGCGAGGGCGTAGAGCCCCGACCACTTCACCGCGCAGGCGGCGCCGAAGGCGACACCGGCCGCGATGAGCCAGGGGCGACGCCAGAGGATCCGTCCCCACAGCGGAGGAGGCTGCTCCGGATCGGCATATTCCACGAACGAAATGCTGCGCCGTCGGTCATAGAGGACGAAGAGCACGCCGATGAGGAGGAAGAGCGTGAGCGAACCGTCGAGCAGCGCCGTCCGGCTCATCACGATGCTGAGGCCGTCGACCGCGAGGAAGAGGCCTGCGAGGGTCGCCACCGTGATCGACCCGCTCAGTTCCCGCGCGATGAGATAGACGAGGAGCACTGTGAGCGTGCCGACGAGCGCCGTTGTGATGCGCCAGCCCCCGCTGGAGTCGGGGCCGAAGATCGCCATGCCCAGAGCGATGATCCACTTTCCTAGGGGCGGGTGCACGATGAAGCTGCCGGTATCGGAGAGTGCGCTGGTGTCACCGGTCAGTAGCTGATCGTTCGCGCCGTCGCCCCATGTGCCCTCATAGCCGAGGGTCCACAGCGACCATGCATCCTTCACGTAGTACGTCTCGTCGAAGGCGAGCTCATGCGGATGCCCGAGATTCACGAGCCGCAGCACCGCCGCGAAGACGGTGACGACGAAGGGGGCGAACCAGCGCGTGATGCCGTACCACTCGGGGCCGAGCACGCGGTCGCGCAGACGCTCCCACCGGGTGTCGCGCTCGGCGAGCACGGGCAGGATCGGGGTGGGCGATGTCACGGGGAACAGCCTAGAGCGAGACGCTGTGTGCGCCGCGTCTAGGCTGAATCCGTGATCATCCTCGCCGCGACTCCCATCGGAAACCTTGGCGATGTCTCTCGTCGCCTCATCGAGGTGCTGGAGAATGCGGAGATCGTCGCGGCCGAGGACACCCGCACGACGCAGCATCTGCTGCGTGCCCTCGGTATTGAGAACCGGCCGCGGCTCCTCGCGCTGCACGACCACAACGAGAAACAGAAGGCCGCGGAGCTCGCCGCGCTGGCCGCGGACCACGACATCGTCGTCGTGAGCGACGCGGGTATGCCGACGGTGAGCGATCCGGGATACGGACTCGTCGCGGAGGCCGTGGCGCAGGGGGTGACGGTCACGGCGATCCCCGGCCCGAGCGCCGTGCTCACGGCCCTCGCGGTGTCCGGGCTGCCCACCGACCGCTTCGCCTTCGAGGGCTTCCTCCCGCGCAAACCGGGGGAGCGGCGTTCCGCGCTTGCCGCGCTCGCCGCCGAACAGCGCACGCTCGTCTTCTTCGAGTCTCCGTCCCGCCTGGCGGGGACACTCGCCGACATCGGCACCGTCTTCGGCACGGATCGACGGATCGCCGTGTGCCGCGAGCTCACGAAGCTCTATGAGGAGGTGCGCCGGGGGACCTCGGCGGAGCTCGTGCCGTGGGCGGAGGAGGGGGTGAAGGGCGAGATCGTGCTCGTCGTCGCCGGCGCCGCGCCCCGTGAGGTGTCCGCTGCGGATGCGTCCGCCCAGGTGCAGGCTCTCGTCGCCTCCGGGATGCGTCTCAAAGACGCCTGCGCCGAGGTTGCCGCCGCCACGGGCCTCTCCTCCCGCGATCTCTACCAGCAAGCCCTCGCGTTCCGTCGGAGCTGAGGCGGTCCGGTCGCCGTCCTCCCCGCGCGACCTGCCTGTCGTCGTCCGCCCGCCCCTCCGAGATCTCGGAGAACAACAGAAACCTCGGACGAACGCCCGCGAGACCTCCGCGCTTTCCGCGGTCCTCCGAGATTCCTGCTCCGCACCCCTCCCAGATCCCGCCTCCGCCGCCTGCCGTAACGCTCTGCCGCATCCCGCCTAGAATTGACCTCATGCCCGCAGGCGAATCCTTCTACATCACCACGCCCATCTACTACCCCTCCGATGTCCCGCACATCGGCCATGGGTACACGAGCGTCGCCGTGGACACTCTGGCGCGCTGGCACCGTCAGTCGGGGGATGACACCTGGATGCTCACCGGCACGGACGAGCACGGGCAGAAGATGCTCCGTGCCGCGGCGGCGAACGGCGTCACCCCGCAGGAGTGGGTGGACAATCTCGTGAGCAAGAGCTGGTTCCCGCTGCTGAAGACCCTCGATGTCGCCAACGATGACTTCATCCGCACGACGCAGGAGCGGCACGAGAAGAACGTGCAGGTGTTCTTCCAGCGCCTCTACGACGCCGGCTACATCTATGCGGGCGAGTACGAGGCGTTGTACTGCGTGGGTTGCGAGGAGTTCAAGCCGGAGAGCGAGATCGTCGACGGCACGGGGCCGTTCGAGGGACTGAAGGTCTGTGCGATCCACTCCAAGCCCCTGGAACTC
>JAATFJ010000266.1 GCA_015655255.1 Actinomycetales bacterium
GGTCTCCTCCCTCGGGACGGAGAGATGCAGGTTCCGCACCTCGGCCTGCGCGGGGGCGAGGCGCTCCCCGCGCGTGTGCGACCCGGGAACGGCGCTGATCAGCGCTTGCGTATACGAGTGCTGCGGATCGTGCAGGATCCGATCTGCGGGCCCCTGTTCGACGACGGCGCCGCCGCTCATGACGAGGATCTCATCGGCCAGGTGGGCCACGACGGACAGGTCGTGGCTGATGAGGACAAGCGAGGAGCCGCGCGCTCTCATGCCCTGCAGCAGCGCGAGCACCTGCGCCTGCACCGTGACGTCCAGCGCCGTCGTCGGCTCGTCCGCGACGATGATCTCTGGTTCGAGGGCAATCGCCGACGCGATAAGAGCGCGCTGGCGCAGACCGCCAGACAGCTGCCCGGAGCGCTGCCGGGCGCGCAACCCCGGCTGCGGGACGCCCACGCTCTCGAGCAGGTCGACCGCCTTCCGGCTGCGGGTGGCGTGGTCCCCCCAGCCATGCAATCGCAGAGCTTCCTCGATCTCCTTGCCGACGGGCCGCAGCGGATCCAGCGAGGTCAGGGCGTCCTGGAGGATGAAACCGATCCGCGAGCCGCGGATGCGCCACCAGGAGCGCGAGGACTGCGCGGTCAGATCGCGCGCACCGGACGGCCCGAACACCCCCAGTTCGTCGGCGCGCACGACGGCGTTCTTCCCGGGCAGGCCGACCAGGGTGCGCGCCGTCACCGACTTGCCGGAGCCGGATTCCCCGACGAGGGCGACGCAGCGACCGGCCGAGAGGTCGAAGCCCACATCGCGCACAACGTCGCGGACGACCCCGTTCTTCTCGAAGCTGACATTGAGGCCGCGCACGCGCAGCCGCAGCGCGCCGTCTTCCCGGGCGCCGTCCGGAGCCCCTCCGGGCTCGGCGCGTGTGAGCGTGGAATCAGCGGTGGGGGCCATGGGTCACTCCGTTCCCTCCAGGCGGGCCTGGATGTGCTTGCCGACGGTCGTCGCGGAGACGGCCAGGACGATGATGGCGAGGCCCGGCAGGAACGTGAGCCAGCCCGCGGACAGCACGTAGGTGCGTCCGGCGTCGAGGAGCGCCCCCCACTCCGATGAGGGCGGCGCGACGCCCAGCCCCAGGAAGGCGAGGGCGGAGGCCCAGACGATCGTCTGCCCGATGGCCATCGTGAACACGGCGACGAGGGGCCGCATCGCATTGGGGAGGATGTGCCGTGCGGTGATCCTCGCGGAGCCGTGGCCGAGGGCGCGGGCCGCCTCCACGTATCCGGAATCGCGTGCGCCGAGAATCTGCCCGCGTACCATCCTGGCGTATCCGGGCGTCGTGCTGATGCCGATCGCGAGCACCTCCGTCCCTGCGGAGGGCCCGAGGATGGCGACGAACACGAGGGCGAGCAACAGGGTGGGGATCGCGAAGGATATCTCGATGACGCGATCCGCCACGGCGCGGGTGAACCGATCGGCGAGCGACGCCAGCGAGCCGAGGAGAACGGCGAGCACGAGGGCGAGGGCCGCCGCGCCCACGCCGATGAGCAGCGACTCCCTTGTGCCCCAAACGACACTGCTGAACAGATCACGTCCCGCGGCGTCCGTGCCGAACAGATGGGCGGCGTTCGGCGCCTCGAGGGCCGCGGACAAGTCCTCCGCAGTCGGCGCGAAGGGTGCGATCCACTGCGGGACGACCGCGGAGAGGAGGAAGAAGGCGAGAGCGAGCAGCGCGAGCACGAGCCCCCAGGGGGCGTTCCGGAGCCGAGCGACCACCGGGGTCCGGGACTCCGGGCGCGATGCGGTGGGCACGGCTTCTGCGGCGACGGTCATTGCGACACCTTCAATCGTGGGTCGAGGACGGTGTAGGCGAGGTCGACGATCACGCCCACCACGACGTAGATGAAGGCCACGAGCACGACGATGCCCGTCACGACGGGAAGATCCCGGCTGCTCACCGCGTCGACGAGCACGGAGCCGATGCCCTGACGGCTGAAGACCTGCTCGACCACGACGGCACCGGAGATGGTCGAGCCCATCGCCCATCCCGTGAGCGTCACGGCGGGGATGGAGGCGTGCCTCAGCACGTGCCGCAGCCGCACGCCCGTGTCGCTCATTCCACGCGTGCGGGCGCTGAGCACGAACGGCTGGTCGAGCGCGCGCTCGAACTCCGCGCGGACGGACTGGCCCATGAAGCCGGCCAGCGGGATCGCGAGCGTCAGGGCGGGCAGGACGACGCTCCCCGGCGTGTTCCCGCCGAGCACGGGGAACCAGTGCAGGTTCAGCGCGAAGACGAGCAGCAGGAGGATCCCCAACCAGTAGTGCGGAAGACCGGCGGCGACGGTATCGAGGGCGGAGCCGATGCCGCGCACTCCGCGTCCCCGCCCCGCCGTGAGCGTCACCCAGAAGACCATGATGATCCAGGCGAACACGATCGCCACGAGAGACAGGTACAGCGTCGAGGCCAGCTGCTCGCCGATGGTCAGCCACACCGGTCGGAAGGTCTGGTACGAGGTGCCGAGGTCCCCGCGCAGCAGACCGGCGATGTAGGTGAGGTACTGCACGACGAGGGGGTCGTCCAGCCGGAACCGGGCGATGACCGGTGCCAGTTCCTCCGGGGTGCGCAGCTGCGCCTGTCCGGCCTTCACGTTGAGGATCGCGGTGGCGCGGTCCCCCGGCAGCGCGAGCTGGATCAGGAAGGTCGCGGTCGCGGCCCCCCACAGCACGACGACGGCGCCGCCGACCGTGGAGAGGATCCGCCGCGACCGCGCGCCGAGCGCCCTACTCGACGACGTAAGCGTCATAGAAGTACGGTCCTCCCTGGGATGCCTCCTGCGTGATGCCCTGCACCTTGCTCGTGTTGATGGCGAGGTCGCTGATCCGGTCGTACACCCCGAACGCGAGCGCGTGGTCGGCGATGTACTCCTGCGCCTCCTCGTAGAGGGCGTTCTGCGCATCGGCGTCCGACGTGCTGTTGGCCTCGAGGATGATGCTCGCGAGCTCGTCGTCGTCGTAGTACGCGCTGTTGTTGTAGTTGAGCGCCTCCTGGGTGCTGGGACGCCAGGTGATGTAGAGGATCCCGGCGTTCACCGCCGTCCAGTACCCCGCGGACAGGTCGTACTTGTCCTGGCCGGAATAGGTGCCGGCCCACGTGTCCGCCGGGGCCACGGGGATGAGGTTCACCTTGAAGCCCGTGGCCTTCGCCTGTTCCTGCAGCGACTGCAGGATGGAGGCGCCGTCCGCGGTGATGATCGTGCCGGAGTTGTAGGGGAACTCCACCTCCAGGGTCTCCCCGTCCTTGGTGCGGTAGCCGTCGGCGTCGCGTCCGGTCCACCCCTCGGCGTCGAGCAGGTCGTTCGCCGCGTCGATGTCCTGCGTATAGGCGTCCGCGGCCTCTTGGCTGTAGCCGGCCGTCGCCTGACTGACGGAGCCGTTGCCCTCGTAGGGCAGCACTCCCTGACCGATCGTCTCGACGGCGGACTCCCGGTCGAGGCTGTAGATGAAAGCCTTGCGCAGGTTCTCGTTGCTGAAGATGCGTCCCTCGGTCGTGTTGAAGGTGATCTGCTGCGGGCGTCCGGGCGTCACGTACTTCTGCAGTTCGTACCCGGCCGCGTCCAGGGTGTCCCACTCGGATGCGGGGACGTCGTAGATCGCCGCGACCTCTCCCGATTGCAGCGCGGCCACCCGCGTCAGGCCGTCCTCGACGAACTTCCAGACGATCTCGTCCGCGTAGGCGGGACCGGTGTGCTCCGCCGTGGCCGGCGCGGAGTCGTAGTCCTCGTTCCGCTTCAGCACGACCTGCTCGCCCTTGGTCCACGACTCGACGTAGAACGCGCCGGAGCCGATCGGCTGCTCGCAGTTCTCCTCCGCCGTACGGTTCTGCAGCGCGTCGGCGGACTGGATGCCGAAGTACCCCTGGGTGAGGTTCTGCACGAAGTTCGCGTAGGGCTTGTCGAGTGTGATCTCCAGCGTCGTGTCGTCGATCACCGTCGATGAGGCGTAGTACCCGTACAGCCAGACCTGCGCCGTGCTGTTGCTGCTGTCCTCGCCGACCCAGTTGTCGAAGTTCACTTTGACGGCCGCCGCGTCCACGGGGGTCCCGTCGGTGAACTCGACGCCGCTCTTGAGGTGAATCGTGTACGTCAGGCCGTCCTCGGAGACGTCGTAGCCGTCGGCCAGCCATGGCTGGACGCTGCCGTCATCGTCGAGCGCGAACAGGCTGTCAAAGATGTTCGCGTCCAGGTAGGCCTGCTCGATCCAGCCGCCGAAGATGCAGGTGGGCTCCTGCTGGTGGGCGTAGACGATCGTGCCGCCGGAGCGGGGGGTCTCCTCGGCCGCGCTCGTTGCGGTGCCGCTGCCGCAACCGGTGAGGGCGAGCAGCGCGGCGGCGGCCGTCGCCGCGACGACGACGCGGCTCCATCGTGATCGGATCGTGAGAGTGGTGCTGCCTTTCGGGCGGGCGGGCCGGCGCACGGCCGGTGAGGGACACCCGTAGTCAAGCGACAGGGGGATCCGGGGTCCCGGCCGCGCGTAACACGCGCACACGTGGCGAAACATTCGTCACGGGATGGCCCTGTCAGAGGCACTCCTTGTTCATATTGGTCGTCGTTCCGCATATTCATTTGTCGTGAGTCGAGCACTGGCTGTCGGCTCACGACATGAAAAGAGCGGCCCCGCGAGGAATCGTCCTCGCGGGGCCGCTGTCGTCGCCGAGGGAACTCAGCCGAAGTCCTCGACGGTGTCGTAGCCCGCGCCGTTGTACTTCTGTACGACGACCGTGGAGACGGCGGGTGAACCGTCCTCAGTCGTCGTCACCGAGGTGCCGTCGAGCATGAGCGGCGCCTCGAAGTCCTCGATGGAGCGCAGCGCCTCGAGGAAGCTCTCTCGTGTCGGATCCTCCATCTTCTGGAACGCCTGCTCCAGCACGGCGCCCACCTGGTAGCTCCACACGCAGTGCGGGTAGGCGGGAACGTCCTGGTAGTCGGCGTACTCCTTGAGGTCGGAGAGGAACTGCGCCCCCTCCTCGCTCTCGGCGAATCCGGGCGCGGAA
>JAATFJ010000317.1 GCA_015655255.1 Actinomycetales bacterium
AGTAGAACCAGCGCATGAGGAGGAATAGCGGCACGCCCGCCGCCGCGAGGATGACGCCCGACTGCCAATCCCACACGACGAGGGCGAGGAAGGTGAACAGCGCGAAGAGCACGCCGGAGACGAGGTTGTTCAGCCCCTCGCTGAGAAGTTCGCGGATGGCGTCGAGATCGCTCGTCTGCCGAGAGATGATCCGCCCCGAAGTGTACGACTCGTGGAACTCCAGGCTCAGCCGCTGGGTGTGCAGGAAGATGCGCTTGCGCAGGTCGATGAGCACCGCCTGGGTGATCTTCGCCGCGGTGACGACGTACGCGGCGATGAGGGTCGCCGCGAGGAGTCCCGAGGCGATGTAGACGATGCCGATCGCGAGGGCAGGCAGCCAGTCGGCGTGCTGCAGCACGAGCGGGAGCGCGCGGTCGAGTCCGATGCTGATGAGGATCGGCCCCGCGACCTGCAGCCCCGTGGACAGCACGAGGACGATCGCGGCGAGCACGATCTGACCGCGCACGGGGCGGAGCAGCGATCCGAACAGGCGCATCGAGCGCCGTCGGATGATCCGGCTCTCCTCGCGTGTGTACTGCGAGCGGTCCTCGCCCTGGGTGCCCTGGAGCGTTGCGCTCATCGCGGGACCTCCGTCTCTTCGAGGCTGGAGATGACGTGGCGGTAGTGCGCGTTCGCGCGCAGCAGCTCCGTATGCGTTCCCACGGCGGTCACCTTTCCGTCCTCCAGCACGGCGACCCGGTCGGCGAGGGCGACGGTCGAGGGGCGGTGCGCGACGATGAGCGCCGTCGTGTCCGCGAGGACGCGGCGCAAGGCCTCCTCGACGAGCGCCTCGGTGTCGACGTCGAGCGCGGAGAGCGGATCGTCGAGGACAAGGACCTTCGGCGCCGCCGCAACAGCCCGCGCGAGGGCGAGACGTTGTCGCTGCCCGCCGGATAGGCTCAGCCCCTCCTCCCCGATCACCGTCTCTGTGCCCGCGGGGAGGGCGTCGACGAAACCGGCCTGCGCGATGGCGAGCGCATCGCGCAGCACCCGCTCCGCCTCCTCGCCGTGCAGGTCAAGGTCGGCGCGACCGAGGAGCACGTTCTCCCGCACGGTCGCCGAGAACAGCGTCGCATCCTCGAAGGCCATGCCGATGTGCCGGCGCAGTTCCCCGAGGGGCAGGTCCCGCACGTCGACGTCATCGAGGAGCACACGTCCTCCGGTGACGTCGTAGAGACGCGCGGGAAGCGTCGTGAGCGTCGTCTTCCCACTGCCCGTGAGGCCGACGAGCGCCATCGTCTCCCCCGGCCGGAGAGCGAGGTCGACCCCGTCGAGCAGGTCGCGCTCCGTCTCCGCCGCATCCTGGTAACGGAAGTGCACCCCCTCGAAGACGAGGGCACCCCGCGGGGAGACGAGATGCACGGGCTCCTCCGGATCGGTGATGGTGCTCTCCTCGGAGAAGACCTCGAAGACGCGGTCCGTCGCCGTCCGCGCATCGAGAAGGAAGGAGAAGAGGAAGCCGATCGACTCGATGGGCCAGCGCAGCACCGTCGCCATGGTGAAGAAGGCGAAGAGCTCCGGCAGACCGATGGCGTCCTGCGCGATGAGCCAGATCCCCGCCATGAGGCTGAGACCGAAGGCGATCTGTGGCATGAGATCGAGCCAGAACCAGATCGATGCGTTCGCGCGCGCCTTGCTCATCTCAGTGGAGCGCAGCGTCTCCGCCTGCCGGGCGAAGCGGGAGAGCGCGTGCCCACCGCGGCCGAAGGCCTTGAGCACGCGGATGCCGTGCACGCTCTCCTCGACGCTCGTCGCGAGGTCTCCCGCCTGGTCCTGGCTGCGCCTCGTGAGAACGCCGTAGCGCTTGTCGAAGAGGTAGCCGCGGATCCACAACGGGATACCTGTAAGAAGGAAGATCGTGCCGAGCAGCCAATGCCAGCGGAACAGCAGCACCGAGCCGATGACGATCGTGAGGAGGTTGACGGCGAGCAGGATGAGGCCGAAGGCGAGCCAGCGCCGGATGAGGCCGATGTCCTGCATCATGCGGCTGAGGAGCTGACCGGACTGCCAGCGGTCGTGGAAGGCGACGGGGAGCGTCTGCAGGCGCGAGTACAGCTCGGTCCGCATCCGGTACTCGACGTCGGTGGAGGGGCCGAGCACGAACCAGCGGCGCAGAAGCACCATGAGCGCTTCCCCGATGCCGAGCCCCACGACGGCGGCCGCGCCCCAGAGGATCGCGCCGATGTCGCCGGACTGGATCGGCCCGCGCACGATGCCCTCCAGGACGATGGGGACGAGCAGCGCGATGATCGCCGCCCCGAGCGCGCTGAGCGCGCCGAAGAGGAAACGCCAGAACACCGGCGCGACGAAGGGCTTGAGACGCCAGAGCGCGGCGGGAGTGGACAGAGAGGGGGAAGCGGGCGGAGTCAGCGAGGAAGACATAGTTCTCAAACGAAAGCAGCGAAGACGAAAAGAAACGGATGTGCAGAAGCACCATCCGGGGAGAGAGGGCGCGGCGCTCGGCAGCGAGTGAACCGCGGCTACCCGCGGGAGAACACCGGGGCCGGGCCGGGAGTGGTGATCGGCGCGATGGCGATCGAGATCATGATGTCCTCCTCGGGCTCGGCGATATCGGCCGGACGGCACGACAGCCCTCCAGTCTATGCCCTCGCTGTGCACCCCCGCAAGCAGCACTCCTGAGGGGCCGGAGTCAGCGGCGGGACTCGCGGGCGAGGAGGGAGCGCTTCACGTCGAGCCCCCAGGCGAAGCCGCCGAGCGAGCCGTCACCGCGGAGCACACGGTGACACGGGACGAAGAGGGCGGGGGCATTGCGGGCGCAGATGGAGGCAGCCGCGCGGACGGCGCGGGGGCTGCCGAGCAGGGCGGCGAACTCCGCATAGCTGAGCGGATGCCCCGGAGCGATGCGGCGCAGCGCCTCCCACCCGGCGCGCTGCAGCGCCGTTCCCTCCTGGCGGACGGCGATGGCGTCGATGGCGGTGAGGTCTCCCGCGTAATACGCGCGAGCGGCCGCGGCGGCGGCCGTCACCCCCTCGCGCACGTCATCTGGACGGACGCGGAGCCGGGCGAGGATCGCCTCGGGGTCGTCGGTCCAGCCGGAGGCGCGCACGCGCTGGTCCTCGTCGACAAGGATCGTGAAGGGACCGTCAGGGGTGCCGATGGTCTGGATCGTGGCGGTCATGCCGGCCTCTTTCTTGGGGTCGAAGACGCACCCGGCACGGTGAGCGTGCGCCAGAGGTGCGCGGTGAAGTAGCTGCGCCAGGGTGCCGTGCGCACGGACCAGTCCGCGAGCGGGCGGGGCTCGGCGGGGAGGCCCGCGAGGGCGGCCCCCGTGCGCACGGCGACATCGCCGGGAAGGAACACATCGGGGTCGCCCAGCACGCGCATCCGGACGTAGTCGGCCGTCCAGGGACCGACCCCCGGTTTCGCAAGGAGCGCCGCGCGCTGCTCGGCCCTGTCATCGCCGACCGTGAGCGACAGGGAACCGTCGGCGAGGGCCGCGGCAGCACCGGTGATGGCACGGATACGGGCCCCGGGCCCGCGCAGGAACTCCGCCCCGCGCTCCGCGATCTCCGCCATCGTTGGGAAGAGCCGAGCCTCGTCCTCGGCGCCCGGCACCGGCTCCCCCAGCGCCTCGGCGAGCCGGGTGAGCGCCGTGCGCGCGGAGGCGACGCTGATCTGCTGGCCGACCATGGCGCGGATGAGCATCTCGTGTGGATCGGCCGCACCGGGCACGCGGATACCGGGTGTCGCTGCGACGAGCGGGGCGAGCGGAGGATGCGCGGCGAGCGCGGCGTCGATGCCCACCGGATCGCTGTCGAGGTCGAAGAGGCGCCGGGCGATGCCGATGAGGGCGGCGAGGTCACCGAGCTGCGTGACTCGCGCGCGCATCCGCAGCAGCCCCTCCTCTGCGCGGATCTCGAACCAGGCCGCGCCGCCGGGCATGCGCAGATACCGGGCGAAGGAGCGATCGGTGGCGGTCTCGACGCCGGGTAAGGCGCGCGCCGCCATCCAAGCGAAGACGCCTCCCGCATCGATGGGCGGCCGATACGGCAGGAGCAGATCGATCTCCCCGGGGGCCGCGTGCGGGAGACGACGCCGCGCGCGCAGCGTGAGCGGGGTCATCCCGAACACCTCGCGGATAGTGTCATTGGCCTGCCGGATGCTCGCGAAGCCCGCCGAGAAGGCCACATCGGCGACGGGGAGGTCCGTGCCGACGAGGAGCAGGCGCGCGGTGTGGGCGCGCTGCGCCCTCGCGAGGGCAAGCGGCCCCGCGCCCAGCTCCTCGCGGAGCAGGCGAGTGAGGTGACGCGAGGAATACCCCAGGCGGGCGGCGAGGCCGGGAACGCCCTCGCGCTCGACGACGCCGTCGGCGATGAGGCGCA
>JAATFJ010000251.1 GCA_015655255.1 Actinomycetales bacterium
ACGACGACCGGGTGACCGTGACGGACGTCGTCGTGTCCGACGGCCTGAGCGACGGATACTCCGAGGACCCCGTCGAGGGCACCTGGGTCGTCGTGAGCGCGACGGCGGAAGCGGAGAAGAGCGAGGTCACCGACCGTCTCTCCTTCGCGGCGCTCGTGATCGGCGACAAGACCTACTCCCCGAGCACCCGCTTCTCGCTGCAGCTCGATTCCGCGCAGCTCCTCGTCGGGATCCCCCTCGACGGCGCCGTCGTGTTCCAGATCCCCTCCGACGCTGCGGACTCCACGGCGACGCTGCGCCTGGCGGGCGACTACTCCGATCAGCTCCTCGGCGCGATCCTCGAGGTGCCCCTCTACCTCGGCTCGGCGTCGCGCGCGACCGGCCTCGAGGTTCCGGCCACCGTCGTGGGAGGGGGATGATCATGAGCTGGTGGCGCAAGAACGCACTCGCTCTGGGCGCCCTCGTCCTCGCGGCGTCCCTCACCGGGATCAGCTGGTATGTGGGAGTCTGGCTGCCCCTGAGCCCGCCAGAGGCCGCCGTCGCGACCCCGGACGACGAAGGACGGGGCACGCTCGGCGGCGCGACCTTCGACGACCTCACGATCGCGTCGGAGGAGGACCCGGAGGGGTACTACGGCGCACCGGACGGCACGTGGGTCGTGGCCGTCTCCGTCGACGTGTCTCCTCAGGAGAGCGGCCTCTCCTGCTCGCTGCAGCTGAGCGAGAGCGACGGCGAGCAGCGGACGTGGACGCCGACGAGCGTCATCTCCCCCTTCGCGGAGTCGGACGATCCGTCCTACTGCACGGGCACGGGCACGGAGGACTACCGGGTCCTCACGGCGTTCCTCCTACCCGACGACGCGCGCGGCCCCTTCGTCCTCGACATCGTCTCCGGCTCCGACGTCCTGCGGCTCCCCGTCGTCCTTCCGTGACGCGAGCTCCGCGAGCGTCGTGTCGTAGGCGGCGGAGACGAGGGCGATCCGCACCGGTTCCATAACGACGGGGACGATGAGCTGGATGAGCGGGAGGACGACGACCCAGTAGGTGTCGAGGTCGTGCGGTCCGAACAGGTGTGGGAGGAGGTTGCCGATCCCGGCGTCGAGATACGTCCAGCCCGCGTAGCACAGCGCGTAGAGGCCGAGGAGCACAGGCCCCGCGCGCCACATGAGCAGCACGGAGCGCCCTATCGCTGCGAAGCGGTCGGTAAGGGGAGCGAAGAGCTCCTGCACCCGGCGTCGCGTGCCGTCGCCCAGGCGTCCGTACCGCTCATGGATCCGACGCCCGCCCCTCGTGCGCGGCCGGAGCTTCGGCGCGGAGACCGTGATCGCCTGGCCGTATACGACGCCCGCGATCGTCAGCCAGGCGAGGGGAAGGAGGAGCACGCCGCCTGCCTGGCCGATGAACCACACCACGGCGTCCCACACGATCGACACGACGACGAGGTGGACAGAGATCCACGACGTGATCCCGTCTAGCCAGACCATGCCAACGCGCGTGTCCACCCAGGCAGTCACCGCCGTCGCCGCGTCGCTGATGAGATAGACGGCCATGAAGACCCAGACACCCTCGAGGTACACGGAGAAGGGGGCCAGCCAGGCTGGCAGGCGCTTCTCGTAGCGCTTCCCCAGCCAGCGCAGCGCATAGGCGACCACGAGGATCGCGAGCGTCACGGGACCGATCGCGAAGTCCGTGATCCGCCCATCGGTGCTCAGCGCCTCCCCCGACGAGAGGTCCCACGTGGAGAAGACCAGTCCCTCGTAGGCCTGCTCCGCGACGCGGGCGTACGACTGCATGTCCTTCGCGAAGAAGCCCCAGGTCACGTAGAACGCGAAGTAGGGCAGGATGGCCGCGAGCAGCGTGCTCGTGAACTCCCTGAGCCGCTGACGGCGCCCCGTGGGGAGCGGAGCGAGGAACACAAGCTGCGGAAGGCTATCGCGGACGACGAGGAACATGCCGATGTACCCGGTGAGTCCGAGGAGCGCGGCGATCGGCATGAGCATGATGCCGACGATCGAGCTCTGCGCTCCCGCCCACCCCGCGAGGCTGATCCACAGGTCGTGCAGCGCCGTCGAGACGAGGTACCAGGCGAGCAGCGCAGGCCAGTGCCGCCACAGCACGCGGCCGAACGTTCGCAGAGCGGAGAGCACGTCCCTTAAGCTACCGTCTCGCGTCGCCCCTCACCGGAAGAAGCCGACACCGAGGTCGGCGTGGTCGACGAAGACCCCATCGACGCCCGCCGCGGCGATCATCGCCCATTCCCCCTCGTAGTCCCCGTACGCGGCCCGTCCGCCCGGGCCGCGGAATGCCTCGGTGAGGAAGACGTTCTCGGGGCGACAGGTCCAGGTGAGGACTCGCAGCCCGCGTGCGTGCGCATCCGCGACGATCGTGCTGCCTCGGGCGAGGAGCATGCTCTTCGCGACGCTGATCCCGTCAACGAGGCCGACGAGACCGTCGAGACCGGCAGGGGCGGCCGTCGCGCGATACGTCGGCGCGGCTCTCCCCTGCGCTGCGAGGAGGTCGTAGGGGCGCCCGCTCGCATCGAGGAGGAAGACGTAGGACGCTCGGACACCGCGCTCCGCGAGCCGGAGGAGCGCCGTGGACTCGAACGACTCCACGGTGAGCGGGAGCCGCCCCTGCGCCCAGCCGTGCGCGCGCAGCTCGCGGTCGACGAGCGGGATGAGGTCGAGGCCGATGCCCGCGAAGTAGGTGGCGTGCTTGATCTCCAGGACGACGCCGATCTCCCGCCCGTGCTCCGCGGAGGCGGAGGAGACAAGGTCGAGGAGGTCGCCGAGGCGCAGGATGGGCTGGATGCCGTCGAAGCTCGCGCTCGCGGGACGCAGGCGGGGAAGCCGCTCCCTTACGCGGAGGACGGACAGCTCCTCCCACGTGAAGTCCTCGGTGAACCAGCCGATCAGCTCCTCGCCGTCAACACGCTTCGTCGCCCTGCGGTCAGCGAACTCCGGGTGGTCGGCGACATCCGTCGTCCCGGAGATCTCGTTCTCGTGCCGGACGACGAGCACGCCATACTTCGTGGCGACGACGTCCGGCTCGACGGCGTCCACGCCCATGGCGAAGGCGAGCTCATAGGCGGACCTGCTGTGCTCCGGCCGGTAGCCCGGCGCCCCCCGGTGTCCTATGACAAGCGGGGTGGTCCTGGGCATGCTCTCAGCGTAAAGCACGGCCCGTCGCCGGACGGCACAGGTATCGTAGAGGAAAGCGATCTGCGAGACCCCTTTGGGAGTGAGGCCACGATGAGCAATATCGCATTCAACAATCCGGCGTTCCAGCCGCCGGACCCCCGGAACGTCGCCACCTATCCCGGTGGCGCCCAGGCAGCTGCCCAGAACGGCGCCCAGTCGGCGTCCTTCCAGCACGCGGGCGTGAACGCCGCCGTCAACGCGCAGCTCGAGGGCATGTACACGGCTCCGCCCGCGGGTGCCATCGAGAC
Source organism: Actinomycetales bacterium (assembly GCA_015655255.1). Next base: position 3,448 of record JAATFJ010000251.1, read on the forward strand.
CGACCGGATGACGGTCGAGGACACGGTGTGGAAGTCCGCGGCACTGTTCGGCATCCTCCTCGTCACCGCGGCCATCGGCTGGGTGGTCACGCTCGGCGGGCTGTCCTACAACCCGTACGAGGGCGTCAATCTGCTCCCCTGGACGATCGGAGCGCTCGGCGGCTTCGTTCTCGCGATGATCGTCTCGTTCACGTCGCGGAAGACGGTGCGGCCAGCGCTCATCTTCGCCTACGCGGCGTTCGAGGGCTTCTTCGTCGGCGGGATCTCCGCGTACTTCGAGGCGATCTGGCCGGGCATCGTCATGCAGGCGACGCTCGCGACCGTCGCCGTCGTCGGTGTGACCCTCGCCCTCTTCACGAGCGGGAAGGTCCGTGCGACCGCGAAGATGACGAAGATCGTCATGATCGCGATGATCGGCTACCTCGTCTTCTCGCTCCTTAACGTCGTTCTCATGTGGACGGGCGTGGTAAGCGACGGTTTCGGCCTGTACAGCCAGAAGATCATGGGCATCCCGCTCGGACTCATCATCGGGGTCCTCGTCGTCCTCATGGCGGCCTACTCGCTCGTCATGGACTTCGACCAGATCCAGCAGGGCGTCCGCAACGGCGCCCCGCGCAAGTTCGGCTGGCTCGGCGCCTTCGGCATCATGGTCACGGTGGTCTGGCTCTACGTCGAGATCCTCCGTATCATCGCGATAGCGCGCAACAGCTGAACTCCCCGTTCGAGGGCCCGTCTCCACGGAGACGGGCCCTCGTCGTCTCCACCCAGGAGGATCGCGCGCGCTCAGCGACGCGACGGGCCGGAGAGGGCGGTGCGGGCCGCCTCGGCGAGCGCGGCCATGACGGGCGCCGTTCCCCAGGCCGCGGCGATCCCCGGCCCCTCCGCGGAGAGTCGGCCGAGCACATCGGGGGCGGTGAGGAGCCGACGCAGCTCCGCCGCGAGCGTTCCCTCTTCACCGTCCGGCACGAGCGCTCCCCCACCGCGCCCGAGGACCTCGCGGATGCCGTAGCGGATGTCATACGAGATGACGGGGCATCCGCGCTGCAGCGCCTCGACGATCGTGAGCTGCTGGCCCTCGAAGGCGCTCGTCGTGAGCAGGAGCGAGGCGCGTTCCAGGACGGCACCCGGATCATTCGTGTACCCCGCGAGGCGGACCCGGTCCCCCGCATCGAGCTCGCCGATGAGGGCGCGCAGATGCTCCTCCTCCGGGCCGGCGCCCCAGATCTCCAGCCGCGTCCCGGGGACGGCGGCGCGAACGAAGGCGCGGATCGAGTGATCGACGCGCTTCCCCGCGGCGAGGCGTCCGAGGACGACGACGAGACCGGCTTCCCTGGCCGCCGTGGGCACGGGGGGATCCGGAACACCGCTCGGGACGACGAGGTGGGTCCCGGCTCCTCCGAAACGCGCGACGACGTCGTCGCGCTGCGTCGGCGTGGGCCAGGCCACGGCGTCGAAGCGGTCGGCGATCCGGAACCAGCGCCGCCACAGGGGGTTGAGGGGTGCATCGGGGGTGAACGGCGGTTCCAGATGGATCGTGTGCACCGTGTGGAGGATCCGCACGCGCGGATTATCCCAGTGCGCGATGAGCTCCCCGAGCTGGCGGGACTCGCAGACGACGAGGACGGGGCGCCCCCCCTCGATCGCGGCGACGACCTCGTCGAGCCACGCGAGATACAGGGCGCGGAAACCCGCGATCGCACCGATGACCGTCTCGGTCTCGTCGTAGACGAGCACGGGCCTCTCCGTGAGATGCCAGTCGGGGTCCCCCGGGATGACGGGGAGCGCAAGGAAGGGACGCCCCTCGGGGTCCTCGAGGACGCGATGCTCTCCGCCACCGCCGTCCAGGGCGTCGGGGTCCGCCGCGGCGCGCAACCAGCCTGCCGCGCCCCCCGCAGGATCGGCCCCCTCATCGAAGAGGTTGCGCAGGCGCGAGGGATCGGCGGCGCCGAGCCGCGCGAACTCCGCCCTGTGCTCCGCATGCGCCGCGGGCGTCCCAGGGTCGAAGGTCAGCAGATGCGGCCGAACGCCGCCCGCATCCGCCATCTGCCGGGCGCGTGTGATCGTCGCCACCGTGTAGCCGCCGTCGAGACCGGGGACGAGCCTGCTGGACAGCACGAGATACGCGGCGTCCGGGAACGCCGCAATCCCGGTCACTCCCACTCGATGGTCCCCGGCGGTTTGGAGGTCACGTCGAGGACAACGCGGTTGACGTCGCGCACCTCGTTCGTAATGCGGTTGGAGATCTTGGAGAGCACGTCGTAGGGCAGCCGGGTCCAGTCGGCCGTCATGGCGTCCTCGCTGGAGACGGGGCGCAGCACGATGGG
>JAATFJ010000108.1 GCA_015655255.1 Actinomycetales bacterium
AATCCGGCGTACTCGTCGAGGAGCTCGACCGATGAGCGCCGCCCTTCCCCCGATACCCACCCCACCGAACACAGGAGCCATCGCATGAGCGCCGCCACGATCCCCGGGCCCGCCGTCCTCGTCCTGGAAGACGGTTCCCGCTACGTCGGCCGTGCCTATGGCGCGGAGGGGACGACGCTCGGCGAAGTCGTCTTCACAACCGGCATGAGCGGCTACCAGGAGACCATCACCGACCCCTCCTACGCGGGGCAGATCGTCCTGCAGACCGCGCCGCACATCGGTAATACCGGGATGAACGACGAAGACCCGGAATCGCGACGCATCTGGGTCGCCGGGTACATCGTCCGAGACCCCTCCCGCGTCGTCTCCAACTGGCGGGCGACGGAATCGCTCGACGACGCCCTCGTCCACGACGGCATCGTCGGCATCAGCGGCATCGACACGCGCGCCATCACCCGACGCATCCGCTCGGATGGTTCGATGCGCGGCGGCATCTTCTCCGGGAAGGTCGCAGAGCTCGACCCCGCGGAGCAGCTGCGGCTCGTCCAGGACTCCGTGCCCATGGCGGGGCGGAACCTCTCCGCGGAAGTCTCCGTGGACGTCGCCACCGTCACGACCGCGGTGGGAGAGAAGATCGGCAACCTCGCCGTGCTCGACCTCGGTGTCAAGCAGTCCACGATCGACAACCTCGCCGCCCGCGGCTTCGACGTGTACGTGCTGCCGCAGTCGTCGACGATCGAGGACGTCCGCGCGATCGACCCCGTCGCCGTGTTCTACTCCAACGGTCCCGGCGACACCGCCGCCTCGGATGCCCATGTGGAACTGCTGCGCGCGGTCCTCGACGACAAACTGCCCTTCTTCGGGATCTGCTTCGGCAACCAGCTCCTCGGCCGGGCGCTGGGGCTGGGCACCTACAAGCTGCCCTTCGGCCACCGCGGCATCAACCAGCCCGTCCTCGACAAGGCCACGGGCAAGGTCGAGATCACGGCGCAGAACCACGGCTTCGCGGTCGATGCGCCCCTCGACTGCGCCTTCGACAGCCCCACGGGCTACGGGAGGGTTGAGGTGAGCCATATCGGACTCAACGACCGCGTTGTCGAAGGACTCCGTGCCCTCGACATCCCCGCCTTCTCCGTGCAGTACCACCCGGAGGCCGCCGCAGGCCCTCACGACGCCAACTACCTCTTCGATCGCTTCGCGGCGATGGTCCGCGAGAACAAGGACGCCCAGTAATGCCCCAGCGCGACGATATCTCCTCCGTCCTCGTCATCGGTTCCGGCCCTATCGTCATCGGTCAGGCCTGCGAGTTCGACTACTCCGGAACCCAGGCGTGCCGTGTGCTGCGCGAGGAAGGCGTGCGCGTCATCCTCGTCAACTCCAACCCGGCGACGATCATGACCGACCCCGACTTCGCCGATGCGACCTATGTCGAGCCCATCACGCCCGAGGTGATCGAGACGATCATCGCCAAGGAGAAGCCGGACGCGATCCTGCCGACCCTCGGCGGGCAGACCGCGCTCAATGCGGCCATGGCCCTGCATGAGCGCGGCATCCTGGAGAAATACGGCGTCGAGCTCATCGGCGCCAAGGTCGATGCCATTCGGAAGGGCGAGGACCGGCAGATCTTCAAGGAGCTCGTCATCGAGGCGGGCGCCGAGGTCGCCGCCTCCCGCATCGCGCACACGATGGACGAGGCGCTCGCGGGCGCGGCCGAGCTCGGCTACCCTCTCGTCGTCCGGCCCAGCTTCACGATGGGCGGCCTCGGGTCCGGATTCGCCTACGACGAGACGGACCTGCACCGCATCGCGGGAGCAGGCCTGCACGACTCGCCCACGCACGAGGTCCTCCTGGAGGAGTCCATCCTCGGCTGGAAGGAGTACGAGCTCGAGCTCATGCGCGACACGGCCGATAACACGGTCGTCGTGTGCTCCATCGAGAACGTCGACCCGGTCGGCGTGCACACGGGCGACTCCATCACGGTCGCCCCTGCCCTCACCCTTACCGACCGCGAGTACCAGAAGCTCCGCGACATCGGCATCGACATCATCCGCGCCGTGGGCGTGGACACGGGCGGCTGTAACATCCAGTTCGCGGTGAACCCGGAGAACGGGCGCATCATCGTCATCGAAATGAACCCCCGCGTGTCCCGCTCCAGCGCGCTCGCCTCGAAGGCGACCGGCTTTCCCATCGCGAAGATCGCG
>JAATFJ010000092.1 GCA_015655255.1 Actinomycetales bacterium
CGTCGGCTTCTTCCTCGCCGCGACGGGACCTATCACCGTCGGTCAGATCACTGCCGCAGGACTGCTGTACTTCCAGGTCATCGGGCCGGTGAGCGAGTTGCTGTTCGTGATGGACGATCTGCAGTCGGCGGCGGCATCGCTGGGACGCATCGTCGGAGTGACGGAGCGGCCACCGCAGAAGCCCGATGCGGAAGTATCTGCTGCAGCTCCGATCTCGCAGGGCGATGCGTCGACGTCCGGAACGGTCGTCGATCTCACCGGCGTCGGCTTCGGTTACCGCACGACTCGACCGGTACTCACCGAGATCGACTTCTCCCTCGACACAGGAGAGCATGTCGCGCTCGTCGGCACGAGCGGATCCGGGAAGACCACGCTCGCCCGCCTCGTCTCGGGAACCTACGCCCCGGACACCGGCCGTCTCGCGCACGGGATCGAGCACCACCGGATCGCCTATCTCAACCAGGAGCACCACATCTTCGCCGGTACGCTCCGCGACAACCTCTCCCTCACCACCGAGCAGCCGGACGATCCCGCGCTCCTCGCCGCCCTCGCCCTCGTCCGCGCCGAGCACATCTTGCACGATCTGCCGGACGGACTCGACTCGCGCGTGGGACATCACGGCCACGGCCTGACCCCGACGGATGCGCAGCACCTCGCGCTCGCACGCCTCGTCCTGCATGATCCGGCCCTCGCGATCCTCGACGAGGCGACCGCAGAGTCGGACTCGCAGAACATCGCCCTCCTGGACGACGCCACCGAAGCAGCCATCCGCGGGCGCAGCGCCATCGTCATCGCCCATCGGCTGAGCCAGGCCGTCGCCTGCGACCGCATCGTCGTCCTCGAACGGGGACGCATCGTGGAAGAGGGATCGCATGCGGAGCTCCTCGCCCGCGGCGACCGTTACGCCACGCTCTGGCAGGCGTGGTCGGCGGGGCGGGACGCCGAATCCGCGCCGCCGAATCCGCCGAGAACGTGATATCCCGTGCAGAGAACGATGCCGCGGATGGCGACACGGATGCGGAGCGCGCGCGCGGGACATGGAACGCACAGGATCCGCAGAGTAGCATCTGAGACATTTCCTGAGCACTCTGCTCGCGTCCCGATCCTCTGCTGCATCTCGCCCGACGGTACCCTCAGCACCGCCCGGCGAAAAGCGATGCCGCGTGGGTGCGAGCACGAGTCGCTCAGTCCATCACGCCCGCACTGAGGACGCCCATGGCTGAACTGATCAACCCGGTCACGATGTATCTCAAATCTCTGCTCGAGATGCAGGAGATGGGCCTGCCCAAAAGGCGCACCCGCATCGCCGACCGCCTCGGAGTCTCCGGACCGACCGTGACGAAGACCGTGTGGCGGATGGAGCGCGACGGACTCGTGGTCTTCTCCGACACGAGCAAGCAGCTCTCCTTCTCCCCGCTCGGATTTCGCGTCGCGGTCGATGTGATGCGGAAGCATCGCCTCGCCGAGGTCTTCCTCGACCGCATCGTGGGATTCGACTGGGCGCACCTCCACGAGGAGGCATCCCGGTGGGAGCACGCCATCGGTGAACAGGTCAGCAATCTCTTGGATGATCTGCTCGACCACCCCCAGCGGTCGCCGTATGGGAACCCCATTCCCCCGGACGGGGCCGAGACCTGGGACCTGGAAGAGGAGTTCCCCGAGGTACGGGAGCTGGGGCGCTTCCTCGACGAATGCGACGGCGAGGGCGATGCAGTCATCGAGTGGATCGGCGAGATCGCGCAGAGCGATCCGGCCGTGCTGACCGAGTGGAAGGCCGCAGGGCTGCTTCCCGGCGCCCGCGTGCATGCGCGCCGGGACGGGCCCGTCGTCCTCGTTGACACGGGATCTCTTGCTCCCCTCACCCTGCCGCGCGCTCTCGCCTCACAGCTATCCGTCCGGGCGTAAGAGGCCCATCGAGAACGCACGAAGTGCTCATCTCGAGCTGTCTTTCGCGCACTTCCTGCATTCTCGACGCGGGAGTCAGCTGGCGCGGGGAGTGAGGCGGGTGAGGCCGTCGACGGGAGTGGGTTCCGCAACAGAGCCGTCCTTCGTCGTGCCGTGCGGGTTCACCTCGCCGGTCTTGTAATCGACGCGGTAAGGGACCTCGATGGCGGGGTAGCCCTTGGACTTGTCGACGACGTAGACGACGCCATCGACGACGGTGAGGTGGTTGACCCGTTCCTTCGCGATATCGATGGTCTCGAGGATCGAGCCCTCGTTCGCGTCGACGACCGTGACCGTACCCTCATCGAAGTCACCGACGTAGAGGCGGCGGAGCGCGGGGTCGACGGCGACGACGAGCGGATTGCCGCCCGTGTTCAGAGCGAACTTCTGCTCCTGGGTGTCGAGGTTGATGGCGAGGAGACCGTTCTCGCCGCCCTCTTGCCCGGCGATATAGATCTCGCGGGCTTCGGAGTCGATTGCGAGGCCGGTGGCATTGATGTTCCGCGGAACGGGGATGCGCGCGACCACTCGCAGCGTCTCGGGATCGATGCGATAGAGATCCCCCCGCTCGCCCTTGAATGCCGGAGCATGCTCGTTCTTCATGCTCATATCTACGTGGTACAGATCGCCCGTCTTATCGTCGATGACGATGTTCATTCCGGCCGCGAGGCCAGGATCCCCGGTGACAATCTCGCCGACCTTCTCAAAATTCTGCGTGTCGAAAACTGCCGCGCTGAGTTCGCTCCCAATAGACGTCACATACGCCCGGCCACGAATCGGATCAATGGTAAGGGCACGAGGATGCGGCGGTTCCGGAATGGCGCGCGTCGTACCCGCCGGATAGACCCAATCGCGCCACGGTCCCGACTCCGTCTCGGACTCCGTCCGGATCGATGCATTCCGGTAATACGTCGTCCAGACGAGCTCCAGGGTGTCCTGGTCGTAGACCGAGATCTGATCTTCGAACGCGTTCGACACCCACACGTTCCCGTGCGCATCATCCACCGCGATGCCGTGCACGGCGAGACGATGCTTACCCGACGTGAAACTCGTCCCATCCTCCGAGACATCGTCGTACACGATGACCGGGAGCTCCGCCGTCGCCTCCACCTCGAGGGTCTCCGGGTCGATGCGCGCGATCGTCGAGACGAGTGCAGGATTCCCCGCCGTCCCGGTGACGAACAGCTTCCCCACCCGCTTCGAGTAGGCGATCTGGTACTGGCCCGGAATGCCCGCCACGGAGGTGACGTCGTAGAGGTCGGTCTGTGTGGAGGTCATGGATGTGCGGGTCCTTTCCCGGCGCTCGTGAGCTGATCGCCTCCTTCACGATACGGGATTCCTGAGGCTAGCCTTACCTTTTTTTCGAGGAATGTCTTCCGGGCCTATTACGGTGGAGACGTGACCGACGCCGGAAAGAACACCCCCTCTCCCCGCACCCCTCCCAAGGTGCCGCGGCCCACACCGGTGCCGATCGCGGAGAGCCCGGCGATCGATGCGCTGGCGTCCGCGATCGATGAGGGTGAGGCCACGGCCCTCGCCGATTTCTGGGCCGGACCCGGTGCCGAGACCCCGCTCATCGAGGAGATCGCGGGGAGCCCGTCGGAGCGCATCGTCACGTTCCTCTGGCAGGACGCCGACGCGGAGGCTGTGCTCGTCTTCGTCAACCGGCTCACCGACGAGCGCAACCTCACATCGAGCCTCATGCACCACCTCCCCGGTACCGATCTCTGGCACCTCTCCTTCCGCATGGACACGGACTGGCGGGCCTCCTACTCCTTCCTCGTGCAGGAGCAGGGGAAGCAGGCTCCCTGGATGAGCGCGGACGGCCAGGTCGCCATCCGCCGCGCGCTGGATCAGGGACGGCCGGATCCGCGTAACCCGCGCAGCACGCGCAGTCGTGACGGGCTGCCGCAGTCGGTCGCCGAGCTCCCCGCGGCTCCCGCACAGTCCTGGCTCGTGCCCCGCGAAGGTGTGGAACGGGGCACGCTCTCGGAGACGGAGGGTCCGGGGGGACGTCGCATCTGGGTCTACGCACCCGCACAGGCCCGCGGGGACCACCCACTGCTCGTCTTCTTCGACGGTTAGGTGTGGACCGGCCCCCACGATGCCCCGACCACCCTCGACAACCTCATCGCCGAGGGGGCGCTCACGCCGAGCTACGCCCTCTTCATCGACTCGGGCGGGCGCGAGAAGC